>CAYOVQ010000005.1:0-30031 GCA_964407485.1 uncultured Ruminococcus sp. | reverse complement strand
TTTTTCGCCTTTTGCAGTTGGCTCTCGCAACTTAAAATTTAAGGCATTCGTTCAAAAAATATTCCGACTTCGGCACCGTTGCTTTTCGCCTTCTCAGGTTTCCCCAATGGCTTGTCCTCTCTTTGCGGCAGAGAGTAAGAAAACCAAACTGCTTTATTGTGCCTTACGGCGACGGGCTCGTACAGGATTTTCACCTGTTTCCTTTTTAAACAAAAATATTCTACAATAAATTAAGAAAAAATTCAATATTTATATAGTTTACTTTTAATATTTTGTATGTTAGAATATGGCAAGGATGAGGATGCGAATATGAAAGATTTAAAATTAAAAATTAAAAACTGGGTAAAAACCGTTGTCCAGTTTATACTAAATCCACACTTACTTTTATGTTTAGGTCTTGCGTGGATTATAACAAACGGCTGGGCTTATATCACTGTGGCTATTGCCGCGTGGCTAAAAATAGATTGGCTTGGCGCCGTTGCGGGCGCGTATCTTGCGGCACTGTGGATACCCTTTACCCCCGAAAAGATAATCACCGTAATTATAGCGATATTTTTGCTTAAATTGCTTTTCCCCCACGATAAAAAGACACTTAAAAAATTGCACAATATTAAAGAAAAGGCAAAAGCAGAAATTAAAAATTTTAAAATAAAACAAAAAGCGAAAAAAGAACACCAAGACGATTAAGTCTTGGTGTTCTGTAATTTTATTTTTTAACGATTTTAGTAAACAGGAATACGATAAGCGCAATAGCCGCCATTACCACAAAAATTCCTGCCATACCCTGCCACATAATTTTAACGGCGGGGGCGATTGCTTGCATTAATTCTGCCCAAGTCATAATAAAATTACCTCCCACACATTACAGCAACTGCGGCACAAGATTTAAAATCATACCGCCTGCAAGTACCGATGCAATCTGTCCCGAAACGTTTGCGCCAACCGCATGCATAAGCAGATGGTTTTGGTTATCAGCTTCAAGACCTAACTTCTGTATAACGCGTGCAGACATAGGGAATGCCGAAATGCCTGCAGCACCAACCATTGGGTTAACCTTGTTTTTGCTAAAGAGGTTAATCACTTTAGCAAAGAGAACACCTGCAACCGAGTCGAATACAAATGCCACAAGACCCAGCACCATTATAAGAAGAGTTTCTACCCTTACAAATTCTTCTGCACGCATACTGAATGAAATTGTAATACCCAAAAGCAATGTTACAAGGTTTGCGAGAACGTTTTGCGCTGTGTCCGAAAGTGAACCTAATATTCCACACTCACGAAGCAGGTTACCAAACATCAAGAAACCTACAAGCGCTACCGATGTAGGCGCTACAAAGCCTGCAATAACGGTAACGATAATGGGGAATAAAATCTTAAGCAGTTTAGAAACGCTTTTGGGATTATAAGGCATTCTTATCTGACGTTCTTTTTTGGTTGTAACCATCTTGATTGCCGCAGGCTGAATAATGGGCACCAATGCCATATATGAGTAAGCCGCTACAGCGATAGGTCCTATATAATTTGATTTAAGCACCTGTGAAACAAGAATTGATGTCGGACCGTCTGCCGCGCCGATAATACCGATAGATGCCGCATCTTTAAGGTCAAAGCCCATCATTACGGCAATAATGATTACAAAGAAAATACCAAACTGCGCCGCCGCGCCAAACAAGAACATTTTTGGGTTAGAAAGCAACGGTCCAAAGTCTATCATAGCACCGATACCGATAAAGAGCAACAACGGCATAGCCTCTGACGCTTCAATACCGATGTGGAACAACCACTCAATAATACCCTCTACTTCGCCAATGCCCTCAATCTGTTGATTAAGCACACCCGAAAAAGGCAGGTTTACAAGAATTGCACCAAAGCCCATAGGAAGAAGCAATGACGGCTCATACTGTTTTGCGATAGCAAGCCAGATAAGCACTGCGCCGACAACATACATTAAAAGTTGTTGCCATGTTACCGCTTTAAAACTTTCAAGCAAGAACTCCATAATAACACCTCATTTAAAATTTTTATAAAAAACTTTTAATTTATGCAATAAATAAAAAACTTTCACTGCATAAAAAGCAGTAAAAGTCTCGTTACAAAACCAAAGTGTTTTGGGCACAGTCCGGAATTTCTTCGTGATGACGAACCGCGCCACAGCATAAAGCTGCACACTACTCCCTTTCACTAAAAACTATTTTAAGAAAATTCAGGCAAAATGTCAAGAGAAATTTATAAAAGGGCTGACAGAAGTAATTTTCTGTCAGCCTTTATAATTATACCAAATATTTTTGTTTGTAAGCGGCATACTGTTCTTCAAAAAATGGATCGTTTTTCTTGATATCGCGAAGCGACTCATGCACGTTCATATTGTTGTCACACGCGTCTATTACACGGATAGCAATATTTGAACAATGGTCGGCAACACGTTCAAAGTTGGTGGTAAGGTCATTCAAAATAAAGCCTGATTCAATAGAACATTCACCGCTCTTGAGCCTTTTTATGTGACCGTCGTGAAGTTTAAGTATAATTTTATCAATAACCTGTTCAAGCGGTTCAACCTTATGCGCCGCATCAAGATCATTTTCTACAAATGCGTTCTTTGCAAGGTCAAGAATTTCATCAATAGCGCTTGTAAGCGCTGTCATATCCTTGCCTGCCTCTTCGGTGAAACTGATTTCCTTGTTACGCAGTTCTTCTGCCGATTCAAGAACGTTTACACTGTGATCTGAAATTCTTTCAAAATCGCCGATAATTTTAAGCAATTTAGTGATTTCAGCGCTTTCGTGTTCAGAAATATTCTGTCCGCTTAACTTTACAAGATAGGTGCCCAAAATATCTTCATAATGGTCAGCCTTTTCTTCGCTTTCACGAATTTCGGTTGCAATTTTTGCATCATAACTTTTAAGCGAAGTTATACTCTGCTTCAAAGCGCCTACCGCGCTTTGCGCCATTTCAAGCGTAAGGGTGTTACAACGGTCAAGGGCCACTGCAGGTGTAACAAGCAATCTTTCGTCAAGTTCTGCGTTAACATCTTTTTTGTCATTATCGGGCACCAAACACATAGCCAGTTTTTCGAGCAGACTTGACATAGGCAGCAATATCACAGTACAGATTATATTAAATATTGAATGCGCTACCGCTATACCGAATGCGCTTGCAGACTGGTCAAACAACTGGGGTTTGAATACGTAATATGCCACCGCATAACCCGAAAGACATATTACTGTACCGAGTATATTAAAACTTAAATGAACAAGTGCCGCACGGCGAGCATTTTTGTTGGTACCTACCGACGAAATAAGCGCCGTCACACAAGTGCCGATATTTTGTCCCATTATAATCGGTATCGCAGCGCCGTATGTTACAGCGCCCGTGCTGGATAATGCCTGCAAAATACCAACCGATGCAGAGCTTGACTGAATAATACCCGTAAGAACAGCGCCAACTAATACGCCCAAAATTGGGTTTTTAAAGAGCAGGAACATTTGTTGAAACTGCGGTACGTCTTTAAGTCCTGATACAGCGGCAGACATAGTGCTCATACCAAACATAAGTGTTGCAAAGCCTAAAAGAATATTACCTACGTCCTTTTTCTTACTGCTTTTTGCAAACATACACATTATTATGCCTATAAGCGCTAAAATTGGCGTAAAGTTATCGGGTTTCCACATAGTTACATACCACGCACCGCTTGAAATACCGCCAAGACTTAAAAGCCATGCGGTAACGGTTGTGCCTATATTTGCGCCCATAATTACACCTATTGCCTGACGCAGAGTCATAAGTCCCGAGTTTACAAAGCCGACAACCATAACGGTGGTAGCAGATGAACTTTGAATAACAGCCGTAACACCAAGACCCGTTAAAAATCCTGCTATTTTGTTGCCTGTAAGTTTACCCAGCAAACTTCGAAGACCGTTGCCTGCGCTGCGCTCAAGTGACTCGCCCATTACATTCATACCAAAAAGAAATAAACACAAACCGAGTATGAGTTCTAAAACTTCTTTAATACCCATAATTCACCTCATAATTTTAATTAAGTTTTTCTGTTAACATACAAAATAAGCACAATGTTAATTTTCTTAACATTGTGCTCATTATATCATATATTTTTAATTTGCTGTGTTAATCCTATGTTAATCTTTTGTTTGCTCTTGGGTATCGTCTGCTTCTTCGATTTCTTCTGATGGTTGTTCTTCTTCATCGGCAGATTCTTCGGCAAAGTCATTTAAAATAAAATCATTGTTTGCCATGGGTATAAATTCTTCTTCAAAATCGTCGTTCTTTGCGGATGCGATTTTAACAATAAGAAGTATAGCCACTGCTACCAGTATTACAGCCGCAAGTACAACAATTACAAATACCGCCTTGCCTGTTTTGCTCATATTTGTAAACCATGCGGCTTTGCCAGTATCCTGTTCTTCTAAAGGTGTAGCGCTTGCATTTGTAACCGCCAAATCAAACTCTGCGGCACGTTGCATTGTACCCTCTATGCTATCAAAGCGATAGTATGCCCTCGCGCCGTCGACATAACATTTTACAACATAAAAGTCTTTTAATGCTTCATCAACGTATGCATATACTTCAACCTCTTCGCCGTCGATAATACGGTCAGATTTCACATAATCGTCAGGCAAAAGGTCTATATCAAGTTCTTCTATAATATAAAGTTTACCGTTTGCGTGGATGCAGTTAACACGGGTAAAGTTATCGTTTTCATCACTGGTATAAAATGCACCGTTTTCGCCCGCGGCATCCACCAGCCAGTAAAGCGTATACTCGCCGTGCTCGTCATTTAAAACGGCAATTTCGGTTTCTTTACGTGTGGTTACGCCCTGTGTAAAGCCCGCAGGTATAGAAATGCCCTCAAAACTGTTAACTATTGTGTAGTCGACGTTGTTAATTATAACAAGCATGGGGTTAGCGTCACGTTCCGCCTGTTCGGCATCTGCGGTTTCTTGCTCGGTCATACGCTTGATATTTATGGTATATGATTTTTTTGTGCCGTCTGCCGCTGTTACTGTAAGTGTACGCTGGTTATCGCCAACCTCAAGACCAAATGTGCCGCCGCCAACATAGGTTGCGCCGCCGTCAGCAACCGCGCCTGTTATAGTGATTGAATCAACGCTGTATTTTACAGTAGTATTATAATTTGTGGTATTTGCATTAAACGTCGGTGAAAGCGAACCGCTGCTTAACTTTATAGATGCTAAATTTGCATTTGACGAGGGTTTGGGAGTAACAACCGTTACAGCCGCCGAACCCGACGCTTTCGACTCTGCCTCGCCGCCGCCTAAAACAGACACCAATATATTAGAATTGCCTGCCGCTATGGCGGTAAAATTAAGGGTATACGAACTTGTTTGTGACGGTTTTGTTGCAGTAAATGCATCATCAACAATCTTTATGGTGCCGTTACCCGCAGAATATTCTGCGCCCGAAACACTGTTAAGGCGAAGCACGCTTGAATTGTAACTTATATCTGCCTCTACTGCATAAAGCGTAGCATCTGCGCTAAACCGTATTGTAACATTAAATGATTTGCCAACCTCGTATTCACCTGCGCCGCCAACCGATACGCTTGCGGCAGATGCGCTGAACGTGAATACAGACATCATAATACAGCATACAACAACTATCGAAAATATAGATTTGATATATTTTTTCATTTTTTACTCCTTTATATTATCCAATGTTCTTTACACCAAGAATATGCATTTTTATTGCCGCTAAATCAAGGGCGTTTATTGCGCTGTCACCATTAACATCGCCTGCTGTTGCCGCATTACCCGAAAGCGATTTAACACCTAAAATGTGCATTTTAACCGCCGCCAAATCAACCGCGTTTATCTTACCGTCAGAGTTTGTATCAGCTTTTTTTATTGTTGTTTCGGACGGTGTAGGTGTTGGTGTAGGCTCGGGAAGCTCAACTACCGAGGGCACGGGACAAGCAGTGGATGGCATATCCTTAAATACAGGAATAGAAAAAGTAATGGCTGACTCTGTATTTGTAATACATCCTTTTTTTAGATATTTTGCATTTGTCCACGCATCGTAAAGTGCCGCGGCATATTGATGATTCCAATCCTCTTTTACAACATTAAAATCTTTATAGTAATATGTATCTTGTCCAATACTGATGTAACCGTCAGCATATTTTTTTGCGCCGCCTGTTATTGCGGCAGAGCGACTGTTCCATCCATTGTTTTTTGCATAGGTAAGACCTGAAACAGCAATTTCAACATTTGTGGCACCTGAAGCACTGTAATTAAAGAAGTTGTAATATCCCTCAAAGCCTGTATATGTGCCTGATATAAGATTTGTATTTCCCTCAGTTCCCTGTTCTACTATTATTGTAGCCGCGAGTACATAGGGGCTTACTTTGCTTTCTTTTGCAGCCGCAATTATATCCTCAATATATGCATCGGCATCAACCGTGCCATCGCCGTTTTTATCGTAACCTTTTTCTAAAAAGGTACCTTTAATAATTGTGCGCAGGTTATCCTGTGTTTTTTCATCCTCTTGATATGACTGCTGCATAAACGCAAAAATCATATCTTCATTAAGTGAATTTCGCGGATCCATAAAATATTCTATTGCCGAGCGCGAAGCATATGTCCAACGAGATTCTAACGTAACCCAAGTGTCTGTCTGGGAATCGTAACCGCGCATATCGCGCCACTCATTACCGCCATATTTAAACTCTACCCATTTACGTGTTTTTTTTACGTCCGCAACACCGTATTGCGCTTCGACCGCTTCTTTAAAAGTCAGATCAAAATTGTTTGCAACAAATTTCCAATTAGGGTATTTTGCGTGCAATTCACGCAAGGCTTCGCGGTAACTTTCGGGGAAATTTTCAAGATTTTTTTCAAAGTCCTCATCAAATTCATATTCATACTTTAAAGAAATACGGCTTACGACAGCATAACCTTCACTTGCAAAATTTTCGCCATAGTTAATTTTATACCACTTGTCATCGTCACCGTCTGCCTCTATGCCAAGCACCTTGACCTGTGTACCGTTTGTAAGTTCACACAACCACTGTGACTTACCCTTATTTTCTTCGGTTTCATGACCTGTAGTACCCGGTAGCGAGTATATATTTGCAACACCGCTGCTACTTACTATTTCCCCCATAATAGGATATGTAACCGCGCTTGACGGTATTGTAACAACACAACCAACAGTTAATGCAAGACACAAAAACAAACTTATTATTCTTTTTACTTTTTGCACCTTTATATTTCACCTCAAATTGACAATATCCCATTTTATTTCATTATATATTATATAATTCGACAGGCTTTATGTCAACTGCAAAATTTTAGGAGTTACCCCAATAAGCGCAGAAAACTTTTTTCTTTTAGTCTGCGATTATTGAGGTAACTCCTTGTTTTATTTATTCTTTTAAATTTTCTATTGCAGTTATTGCCGCGTCGTTATACGACGTTATTAAAAGTATAACAAAATTTCCCTCGGTCAAGATGCGTGAATCCTTCAATAATTTGTTAAAATCGGGGTCATACGCCGCCTTGTCACCGCCCGACAGGGTTTGTTTTCTGCGTTCTAACACCTCTTTTATTTTTTGAACGTCTGCCTCATCTTTAGCCTTTAACACCGATATTTCATAGGTGGTATTGTCATTGCTGTAACAAAGCGCATAATCGTCAAGCAGATCAAACTCCTCACATTCTTTGTATGCGCCGTCTGCCCAAATCGACATTTTATACGGGTCAAGTGTCTGTGTGTCATAAAAAATCTGGGTTACATTTAAATGTTGCTCGCCGACAGAGGTTGCGGCATCTAAAATCTGTTTACAGGTAATATCCGCCGAAAAAGATTTTCTCTCACCGCAAGCAGCAGTAACCAAAAGCAGCAATACCATAAGACATATTGTCAGTTTTTTAATCATCAGACGGTCTCCTTAAATAAGATATATTATTATTGGTGGCAAATTCGCTCATACTTTCAAGTATTAGAACCTTATCTATATCTTCGCTCTTTACTATCTGTTGAACGCTATCGGAATAATAGCGCAAATCTATCATAACAAGGTCAAAATGAATTGCAAGAAAAGGAGCCAGACTGTCGGCAAAACTGTCGCGTATTACAAGAAGTTTTGGCCGTGTTTCGCCGTTGCTTACAACATCAACACGCGCGTGATTGCCACCCAAAAATACAGCGTATTTATCTGCGCTTTCGAGTTTTGACATATCGTAAAGCGGTATATTTTTACCGTCGGCTGTAACGGCATAATCACCGTCGCCGTCATATCTGAATAAAGTTATCGTATCTTTTTTTGCAAGATAAAATGCCGAAGTGCGCATAGCGGTGCCGCAAAAATCTTCAGTTGCCGTTTGTACACTGAAAAAGTTATCGCCTTTTGGCTCGTAACCTAACTCATCACCCAACAACTGATATGTCTGGTATGCACCATAAACACTATAATGGTGGTCGGTGCGGTAGTAACGGTTTTCACTGCAAAGCGGTTTATACAAGTTGGGTGCTGTGACACCTGCGCTGTTTGTCATATTAAAAAAATCGTTCCAGATAGCACTGTCTTTTTCTTTTGGATATGTATCGGGCAGATATTCGCTAAACACATCAACCGTACGTGGCAACACCGACAGACACACAGGTACACCTGTTGCCGCTTCAAACTCTTTTACGGTGTCAATGTTTTCTTGCAGTCTGTTTTGCGCAATTTCATCACGGGAAATCAGCGTATTGTTTTTAGCATAAATTACACCGTTGTTTTCACGCTTACCAAGGCACAACTCACTGTACGCCTTTACAGCGACAAATATGTCACGCGCGGGGAACTGGTCGCTTATGTACTCGGCTAAATCAGACGTATATTTACCCGAAAGCAGACTATCTGCACTAAAAACGGGTATCTGTGACAGACTACGGTTTTCTTTTTGGGATATATCTTTATCGGGAATTGCAAAAAACATCACCGACAACAATAATACAACCATACCGCACGCGGTTATTGTTATAAAATCAATCTTTCGTTTCATAATTTACTCAAAACTTTTAAGGGAAATATCCTTATTGTTAAGCATAACCTTTAACAGATTACGCTCTGATACGATATAAACAACGTATTGCGGGCGCTCATTATATATCGAATTTACCACGCTTTCATAATCGCCCTCGGCAAGCCAATTCACTTTACAAAAGCGGTCGTTTACCATATCGTACGCCGTTCTGCCAAAAGAGTCGCGCACTACAACCGCGCTTGGAAGCCCCGTGCCGTTTGGATTGGTAAAATCAGCGGCGCCCTCATTGTCTTTTGTAAGATAAATACTCTTTTTGTTGCGCGTAATCTTGCTTAATGTATCGGTGGGCATTTTAAGCGTATAAAGCGTTGTTAACTCTTTTATATTGGTTATTTTGGTAGCACCGCCATTTGCGGTTGCCTGACTGTAATTTTCAAAGCCTGTATAATCGCCAAACGAAAAAAGAGCGTCACCACCGTAAAGTTCGGCGGTGTAAAATCCCATTTCGCTTAATGTTCGCGGCTTTGCAGACGGATATTTGCTCGAAATATAGTTCATAAGTTCACTCACTCCCCAATATGCGCCGTAGGTGGTCCAGTGAGAATCGGTATGACTGTAAATCTTATAGCCGTCGCCGTCGTTTTTATGCGATTTCATTACGTCAAGCGGATATATAACCTTTGCGCCGTACTGTGTGGCAATGCTGCTAAAGGCTTTGTATACAGTTTCACCCGATGCCGCTTTATATTCACTGGGTACCGTTTCGGGATAGACCGCCGCAGAGGACGGAACCACAAGATAAACAACCTCGGCGCCTACGCTTTTTGCGGCAGATACCGTACCGCCTATATTATCTTTTGCCGCCTGTTTTATAAAACTGTCTACCTTGTTTGACAGCGTATAACTTAAAATCGCACTGTAATAATGCATACGGCTGTCAGAGCCAAAAACGGGTGTATATTCGGTCTGGGTCATAAGATTACTCATACCCGTTTTTGTACTTGCATACTTTGTAATCTTTTTTGACAAATTCTTGCCCGTTTCTTTAGCCTGCACTTCAACAATAGTATTAAAATCTATTTTGACTTGACCTAAAAAGTAGTTGTTATCTTTGCCCTTTATGGTGGTAATTTTTTCTGACGTTACACCCGCGCCGCTAACATTTATGTATTCGGTATTTTTAGAACAAACACCGCCTACTATGTATATATTGCTTGCAACCTGCGCACAAAGTGTTACCTGCGGCGCAACACTTGCATTAGGGTCAACCTCCTCTTCTTCTATATCAACAGAACTGTTGTTTACATCTTCTTTTGAAACCGTGTCTGTTGAGCTTGAATTTTTGTTATCAGCAGGCAAATTACTGTTATTGTTTTGCTGACTTGAAACAACAGAATCTGTTGAGGTTGTGACTGTGGTATCATTTTGATACTCACCTAAATCCGCTTCAATATGTTCTATTATTACCTCGTCACTTAAATGCGATGAATCTCCGTTTAAAAGAGTGCATCCGCTATTACTTAAAATCAACGCAATTACAATTAATATCGATATAACGCGCAATACTTTCCTCATTTTTAACCTCCTAAAATCTAAAGTACAAGAATGGATTATATGACGAATCTACAAGGTATGCTGTACACAGTAATATTGTAATCGGCAAGAGAATACACATAATTACTTTAAACACCGTCTTATCTTTAAGTTCACAGTAAAGTTTATGCGGCAGGTGTGTCGAACCCAGCGCAAGAATTACCAAAAACAATAACGAGCGCGCTAAATCATACACGGCAGATGCCGAAACAATCGGCGCTGTAAACAGCGATGTCAGATACTGCGTGGGGTTTTCAAGGTCACAGTAGATAAAAATAAACCAACCAAACACAACAAATATGAGCGTATATATATGTGATATAAACTGCGGTAACTTTGCAAGCAATTTACCCAAAAATGCCTTTTCAACAATAAGAAGTGCCGCAAAATAAAGCCCCCACAGCACAAAGTTCCACGAAGCGCCATGCCAGAGTCCTGTTAAAAACCATACGATAAGCAGGTTTATAAAGGTGCGAAATGTTCCCTTGCGGTTTCCGCCCAAGCGTATGTAAACATACTCACGAAACCACGTTGACAGTGTAATATGCCATCGGCGCCAAAAGTCTGTAATACTTTTTGAAATATAAGGATAATTAAAGTTTTCGGGAAATTTAAAGCCCATTATATAACCCAAACCTATCGCCATATCAGAATAACCCGAAAAATCAAAATATATCTGAAAGGCAAAAAAGATAATACCAAGCCACGCACCCAACACACTGGGTGTATCGGCAACACCTTTTACAAAACTTTCATAAAACACGCCCGCGGTGTTTGCAAGCAGTACCTTTTTAGCAAGGCCGCACACAAAACGCTTTATTCCGCGCGCCGCGTCATCGCGCGTGTGTGAGCGTTTACGCAGTTGGGCATCTACATCACGGTAACGAACAATAGGACCCGCTATAAGTTGAGGAAACATTGTCACATACGCGCCAAAACTTGCCACGTTTTTTTGAACCCTTGCTTCACCTAAATAAATGTCAAGCGTGTAGGACATAGTCTGGAAGGTATAAAACGAGATACCGACGGGAAGTGATATTCCCAACGGTTTTAAATCTGAAAAGATTGGTATAAGCGACAAATTTTGTATTACAAAATCGGCATATTTAAAAAAGCCCAATATGCTTAAATTTAATATCACGCTGACAATAAGTGCCGCCTTTGCCTTTTTAGGCGAACTGCTTTTGTACTTGCCCACAAGTCTGCCACAGGTGTAATCTATGGCAATTGACAGCAGCATTATCCAGATATATGACGGCTCACTCCAACCGTAAAAAAGCAGACTTAACGCAAGCAGAGCAAAATTACGTGCGGCAAGATAACGCGCAGGTATTAAAAAATAAATAAGAAGAACAGCAGGCAAATAAAAGAATAAAAATTCAAGTGATGAAAATACCATACCGTTCCCCCCTTTATATTATTGTCTATGCGTTATAGTCTATCATAGACAGACGTTTTTGTCAATCTTTCATTTAAAATCATAATACCCCGTTTATCTTGAAGATGTCAAGATAAACGGGGTATTGTAACAACATTGTAATTTATTTAATTTTTCTTGCTTCTATATAAAATCGCTTGTCATCGGCGTGTCCCATAGAAAAGGTTTTTCTGGGCAATGAGCCATCGGCGCTTACAGCATCAAAAAGTTCGCTCTTTTGCATACCGTCAAACAAAAAGCCCAAAGCGTTATCACGTGACGCCAATTTTTTAAGCGAGGCTTCACCGTGAATGTAGTCAATTTCTATGCCGATATGTTCTTTTATATAATCGTCAAGAAATGCTTGTAATGTGCCAACCGCTAATTTTGCAGTAGGTTTAACGCTTATTTCTCTTGTTTTATCGCCGTAAACGCAGGTGAATTTTTGAGCATCTGCGCCATAGTACTCGCCTGTTGCTTTTATAAATTCATCTATTATGATTTCGGGCTCAACACCAAAAAGAACACGGTAAATAGGCTCAAATTCTAATGCCTTATCGTGAATATTTACAATCTCTGCTAACGCGTAACGCGAAGCGTCTGTTTTATTAAGATTGTAACATTCTTTTGCTGTAGCAAGCGAATGATTACCGTCGCCCACGCAGAAAAGGAAACCGTTGTTCTGCTGTTTTAAATCGCCAAGCAGTGACAGCACCTTGTCTTTGGCTGTATCGTTTAAGAGATAACCTTTTATACTACCTGCGTTACACATAAGCGTAAAATCGTAAAGCGTTTTAAAACTGTCGGTATTTGCCGCAAGATATGAAAAAATCTCATCCTTTACATCGTCAAAAAGCAACATTACGTGAGGTAGTTCAAGCGGTGCATTTTTGCGTATCTCTACACGGGGCGGAATACGCGACAAAACCGTCTGCTCAGTAGCGCGGATTTCGGCATCGGTGCCCGAACGGTAATCGTAACAACAAAGGTCTATTTTACCCACTATACCGCGGCGAAGTTTGCCATCAGACTGTACACGCTCTACATATACAAGACTGTCGGGATAACATTCAAAAATATTGTTATCAAGATATTCCTGCATATTTTTATTGATTTTTTCGATATATGCCGAATTATCACCCGACAGATAAACTTCGGGTAAAACTATATTAAGCGCAGACGGTTTATCACCTGCCGCAGTTTTTACCTCTTCCCAATATTCAGGTTCAGAGGTGTACTGGTCACAGGCTACTACCGCCCAATTTTCAAAGTTTGATTTTGGTAAAAGGATATCTGCCGCTGAAAAAGAATGATTATAACTCATAAAATCTCCCAATCAATAGCGCGAAAACTCGATAGAATCAATTCGGTCTTCTGCAGTGTCAACATATACTGTAATGCCGCTTCGGCGGTCGCTTTCGGTGATGAACCAATCAAGATAATACTTGTTTTCGTCTACCTTGTAAAAATGTGACGGCGAACCTAAATACTCGATAATATCGGTTATTGCCGACTCGTTGCTTACACCGTTTACCCAGAACTGACCGTAAAGACTGTTGGGATTTACAAGTACATTTTCAGAAACCTTAAACTTAACTATCGGACATTTTTTAAGGGTTGTCGATGATTTTTTGTCATTGTAAAAAACAGCGGTTATTTGCTTGTTGTACTGATTTATAAAAACAACCTCTAAAGATTTACCCACAAGAATTTGAGAATCCTCGTTATACTCATCAGAGAGCATTAAGGTCCAACCCTCTTTAACCATACTTTTATAACTCGACGAAACATCTAACGTACTGCCGCCATATGTGATTTTATATTCAAAATCATTACCTAAATAGATATCGGCATAATTTTCTTCATCATAGAGACTTATATCAATATAGGTAGGCATAACGCTGTCGTCTGATTTTATTTCAGGTATTTTAATCTGCACTGTTGTTTCTTTTTCTTCAACAACTGTTTCTTTTTGCGCAGAAGATTTACCGTAATTTGGGTCCATCTTCTCACAAGCGGTAAGTCCTGCTACCAAAAGACAGCAAAGCAATAAACTTAATATTCTTTTCACTTGGTTTACCTCCTATTAAATTAATCCAACTGTTTTATATCGTTTAAAATAGCGTTTTTAAGTTGGTCAAGCGATGAAAATTTTTGTTCTGCTCTTACAAAGCGTAAAATCTGAATTTTCATATCCTTGCCGTAAATATCGCCCGAAAAATCTTTTATATAACTTTCACATCCTATGGTATCAGTACGGTATGTCGGGCGCACACCTATGTTTGTAATGGCATCATACTCTTTACCGTCTACCGTAACGCGCGTAATATATACGCCAAATTTAAGTTTTACCAAATTTGCGGGATAACTCTGATTTGCCGTAGGAAAACCTATTGTTCTGCCGCGGCAATCGCCGTGCGCTACGGGCGCTGTAAAACCAAAACCGCCGTAAATTTGCGATGCCGCCTTATCTACGTTACCCTCACGGATAAGTTCTCTGATACCCGTAGACGAAATCACAACACCGTCTTGCTTTACAGGTGGTACGCAAACAAAATCTATGCTGTTTTCACGGCAAAACCTGTCAAGCAGTTCTGTGTCCCCAGCGGCGCCTTTACCAAAACGGTAGTTAAAGCCGCAAACAATACGCGAGGGGTTGTATTCGCGCTTTAATAGTTCAAGATACTCGGTAGGCTCAATGTCTTTGACCCTGTTAAAATCCTGCATAACAACACGGTCAATACCTAATTGTTTCAGCCGACATTCTCGGTCGTCGGGCAGTATAAGCAATTCCTGATTGCCCGATACCGCGCATTTGGGCGGTATATCAAACGTAACCGCAACACTAAAAAAAGGCGCTGTTTCTTTAAGCACTGCACAGTGACCTGCGTGCAGTCCGTCAAAAGTACCTAATGCTATTGCGGTTTTCATTCGTTACACCTGCCTGTCTATCAAACATTCTATTTTTAACATTTTGTTTTGAGCATCTATGCGACCTACACCTAAAAACTTTTCAGCATAATACACACGATAAAGCAAGCCGTCACTAAAATTATTAGAACTTAAACGTTCAAGACTTAATGCGCCGCCGTTGCTAAAACGCACCGCCTGCTTTTGACTTACCGACACTTTTGGCATATAATCTACTACCAAATCACACGGCAAAATATAATCGGCTATGTTTTCGGGTGTGAGTTCATCTAAACTTACGCATCTATCAAGACTAAATCCCGCAGTTTTTGTGCGCGTAAGTCTTGTAAGTGTTGCGCCGCAATCAAGAGTCTCGCCTATATCGCGGCAAAGCGAACGTATATAGGTGCCCTTTGAAACGGTAGTTTCGATGTCAAATTCTGCCGTATTACTGACAGGCGAAGTCATTTTAAGCGAAAAAATATTTATTTTTCGCGCAGGTATTTCTGCCGTCTCACCGCGACGCGCCAATTCATACATACGAACACCGTTTTGCTTTATGGCGCTGTAAAGCGGCGGCACCTGCATCTGCTCACCTATAAATTTGTTAAGCGTGCCCGATATATCTAAATTATCGGTATTAACACAAGTTTGAGCAATTACATTTCCCGTAATATCACAGGTGTCGGTAATAATACCCAACTTTACGGTTGCGCTGTAACTTTTATCGGCATCGATAAGGTATTGCGAAAGCGCCGTCGCTCTGCCTATAAGTATAGGCAACACACCCGTAGCCATTGGGTCAAGCGTACCCGTATGACCTACGCGTTTTTCACCTGTAAGCCTTTTTACACGCGCAACTGCGCCAAAAGAGGTTATTCCCTCGGGTTTATTCAGCAGAAGAAGACCAAGCATTTACTTCCTCCATCTGCTGTTTTATCGCGCCAAGAATCTGCGCCTTAACACAATTAAGCGAACCGCAAACTGTAGCGCCCGCGGCGTTTTTATGGCCGCCTCCGCCTAATTTTTGACATATAACCGAAGCATTAAGCGGATCATATGTGCGCAACGATATTTTATACGTGTCACTGCCTGTTTGTTTTACGGTAACACCTGCAATAACACCCTCTACACTGCGTGAAATAGTGCTTACACCCTCAAGGTCGGTACCGCTGCAACCTGTTTTTTCCTGCATAGCGGCGGTAATGGTAAGCATCATACATTTATCATTAAAATGATACTCTGCCGTATCAAGCACCATACGCTCAAGAGTGAGCAGATTTTTACTTTTGGTATCAAACATTACCTTATTTATGCGGTCAGCCTCAATGTTGAACGCATAAAGTTTTGATGCTATTATGTGGGTTTTTGCCGTAACACAGGAGTATTTAAAACAACCTGTATCGGTAGCAATGCCTGTATAAAGTGCTTTAGCGATAATGTCATCCATCTTAATATTTAAACATTCAAGCAACTCGTATATTATTTCACAGGTTGCCGAAGCATCTGCATCAAGGCAAAGCGCCTTTGCGTATCTTACATTTGACACGTGGTGGTCGATATTAAGGTCTACACAGTCGCCAAACTCATCTTCTAAAGAGCCTAACAGTCGCCTATCGGCTATATCAACCGCGACTATTGTTGCGTCATCACGTTTTACGTGATCGGTATCAGTCAAAAAGTACGCGTATTTTGCGGGTATTAAATCGGGGCAGATTACCTCTGCGGTTTTACCCAACTGCTTAAGCGCATAATAAAGCGCGTAAGCGGCACCTAATGTATCGCCGTCGGGAGATGCATGTGTAAGAATAACAAAGTTATCGTTTTGTTTTAAAAACTGTGCTGTATCCTCTAATGTTAAATCAACACACTTATTACTCATAATATGTCACTTCCTTTCGTGACCAATTTTGATTTTATTTATCAAAAGACTCAATAATTTTTGAAATGTGAGCGCTGTTCTCGATTGAATTATCTGCAATAAAACGAAGTTCGGGCACTTTGCGAAGTTTAAGACGGCTACCTAACTCACGGCGAATGTAACCCGCCGCGCTTTTGTTTAAAGCCTTTACCGATTCTTCTGTTTTATCGGCGCCCTCAATAGCGCTTACATAAACCGTGGCATAAGACATATCACCCGAAACATCGAGTTTTACAATGCTTAACATCTTGCTGACGCGAGGGTCTTTTACCTCACGCAAAAGTTCAGAAAGGCAAAGTCTTATGTCACTTGTTACGCGGTTAATCTTATATCCAGCCATTAGTCTTTATATTCCTCCATAATAAAGGCTTCAAAAACGTCGCCCTCTTTAATATCGGCAAACTTTTCAAGACCTATACCGCATTCATAACCCTGCGCTACCTCTTTAACGTCGTCTTTAAAGCGGCGCAGTGATTTGATTGCATCTTCGCATATAACAATACCGTCACGTACAACACGAATCTGGCAAGCGCGTGTTACCTTACCATTTGTTACATGGCAACCTGCGATTGTACCAACATTTGAAATCTTGTAGGTATCGCGAACCTCAACCGTACCAAGTATAGTCTCACGGAATTTAGGCGCGAGCATACCCTTCATAGCGGCTTCTATTTCTTCGATTGCTTCGTAAATTACACGGTAGGTACGAACATCTACGCCGTCGCGCTCTGCAGTAGTTTTAGCCACCGCATCAGGACGAACGTTAAAACCTACAACAATGGCGCCAGATGCTTGGGCGAGCATTACGTCAGACTCATTTATTGCGCCTACACCGCCGTGGATAACACTAACCTTAACCTCTTCGTTAGAGAGTTTTACAAGGCTGTCTTTTACTGCCTCTACGCTACCCTGAACGTCTGCTTTAACAATGATATTAAGTTCTTTAAGGTCACCCTCACTTAACTGACTGAACAGGTTATCAAGTGTAACCTTTTCTTTAGCGCTAAAGAGGTCGTTCTTAATCTTTTCCTTACGCTGTTCAACAAGTTCGCGCGCCAAACGCTCATCTGATACGGCATCAAAACCATCGCCTGCATCAGGTGTTTCGGCAAGACCTGTAATCTCTACAGGAACAGATGGACCTGCGCTCTTTACAACCTTGCCGTTTTCGTCGGTCATCTGACGAACACGACCAACAGCAGTGCCAGCAACGATGATGTCACCTGCGTTAAGCGTACCGTTTTGAACAAGCAAGGTAGCAACAGGACCGCGACCCTTATCAAGACGCGCTTCAATAACAACACCTTTTGCTCTGCGGTCGGGGTTTGCTTTAAGTTCAAGCATTTCGGCTACGAGCAATACGTTTTCAAGCAACTTATCAATACCGTTGTGTGTTTTTGCTGAAACGGGAACACATATAATATCGCCGCCCCATTCTTCAGGAACGAGTGAATGTTCGGTAAGTTGTTGCATAATTCTATCGGGGTTTGCCTCGGGTTTATCCATCTTGTTTATAGCAACAATTATCTGAACCTCGGCGGCTTTTGCGTGGTTTATAGCCTCTATTGTCTGTGGCATAATACCGTCATCGGCTGCAACCACAAGTATCGCAATATCGGTAGCCATTGCGCCGCGCTGACGCATAGCGGTAAACGCCGCGTGTCCGGGTGTGTCGAGGAAGGTTATATCCTGACCCTGACACTTAACACGGTAAGCGCCTATGTGCTGGGTAATACCGCCCGCCTCTGTATCGGTAACGGCAGTATCACGGATAGCATCAAGCAATGAAGTTTTACCATGGTCAACGTGACCCATTACAACTACAACAGGGCTACGCGGTTTTAAATCTTCTGCCGAGTCCTCGGTTACGTCCATAATCTTTTCTTCTATTGTTACTACAACAGCGCGCTCAATCTTTGCGCCCATTTCGGTAACAACGATTTCTGCGGTATCATAGTCAATAACCTGATTAACCGTTGCCATCATACCAAGTTTAAGAAGTTCTTTAATAACCTCTGCGGCGGTCTTTTTCATAGCGGCGGCAAGTTCGCCTACCGTAATTTCATCACCGACTGTTACGGTAATAGGTGTCTTCTTAATGCGTTCAAGTTGCATTCTGCGCAGTTTATCTGCCTCGGTCTCGCGTTTAGCGTTTTGCGGACGGCGGTAATCCTGCGATTTTTGCTTAATCTTCTGCTTGCGTGAGAAGTTATCGCGCATAGAGTTTGCAGGAGCAATATTTTCATACTTTTCGTTATATTTTTCAATATTAACGTTAGAAGTACGCATATCTACGTTGCGAAGTTGCGCAGGACCGCGATTGGGTGCCTCACCCGGTTTTTTCTCCTTTTTAGGCGGCGCTACGAGCGGACCGTCATAAGCCTTTTCTTCGCGTTTTGTTTCTTTCTTATCGGTAGTCTTTTTAGCCTCTGACTTTTTAGGTTGCTCGGGTTTAGTCTCTGCTTTTTTCTCTGCCTTGGGTTCTGCCTTTTTAGTCTCGGGCTTTTTCTCTGCCTCTTTCTTGGCAGGTTTTACCTCTGTCTTGTTTTCTGCCGTTTTTTTAGTCTCTTCTTTCTTTTCGGGTGCTTTGCCCTCGGCTGCGGCTGCTGCCGCCTTTAACTGTTCAAGAATTGCCATCTGCTCGGCAAGTTTTTTATCCTTTTCGTCCTGACGGCGTTTAGCGGCTGCGGCGCGCGTTTCGGCACCCATTGCAAAATAATCGTCAAAACTTTTTACTGCATTCTGTTTTGTGAGCGCGTCAAACACCATTGCTATCTCATTTTCAATAAGCACGGTTGAAGATTTTTTCTCTTCACCTGTAAGGGTGTTTACCAACGCAATTATGTCTTTGGAAGACATATCGAAATCTTTGGCTAAATCACTAATTTTATATCTACTTATCATTTAAGTTCCTCCCTACATTGATTGCTGACAGCACCCCGTCCGCAAACGAACTATCGTTAACCGATATTATTCCGCATTTGCGCCCTACCGCATGCGAGACTGTTTCCATATCGTACTCATTTAAAACCATTGCCGCGGTTTTAAACTTATCGCTAAAAAACATAACCTCTTTTTGACTTTTGGGCGAAACGTCGTTTGCTGTCAACACTAATTTGCTCTTTTTTTGTGAAAGCGCGGTTTTTACGGAATCAAATCCGTAAGAGAGTTTGCCTGCCTTTGCAGCAAAGCCTAACAGCGTTAAAATCTTATCAGACAAGCGTCTCACGCTCCTGCAATAAAGATTCATATATTTTGCGGTCTATCTGCATAGAAAAGGTATGCGCCAAAGCGTTTACCTTTTCGGCTTTTTTTAAACAGTCACCGCATTTACAAATATATGCGCCACGACCTGAAAGTTTATTTGTTTTATCTATAACAATTTCACCGTTTGGTGTCTTTACTATTCTGTCAAGTTCAGCCTTTGGCTTCATCTCACGACAACCTATACACATACGCATCGGTATCTTCTTTGCTGACAAATCAAAACTCTCCTCTCATAACACAAAGTGTGCCTGATTATATATTATTCACCAAAAAATCCGCTTTCGGGGTGGATATCTATCTTCCAGCCTGTGAGTTTGGCTGCAAGTCTTACGTTCTGACCTTTATTACCGATAGCAAGTGACAGTTGTGATTCGGGAACACGCGCAATGCACACCTTGGGGTCTGCGCTTTGAATTTCAACCGATACAACCTTTGCAGGCGAAAGTGCCTCGCTTACAAATGCAACCGGATCTTCACTGTACTTTACAATATCAATCTTTTCACCGGCAAGTTCTTCAACAATTTTGTTTACACGCACGCCGCGTTGACCAATACAAGCGCCTATGGCGTCAATCTCTTCATTTTCTGACCAGACTGCCATTTTAGTACGTGCGCCTGCCTGACGTGAAATAGCCTTTATTTCAATAGTACCGTCAAAAATTTCGGGAACCTCGGTCTCAAAGAGACGTTTTACAAGACCTGGATGTGTACGCGAAATCATAATACGCGGACCGCGGTCGCTTTCTTTTACGTCAACAACGTATACTTTGATGTGATCGCCCTCAAAAAGTTCTTCATCGGGTACTTGTTCTGCTTTGGGTAACACTGCTTCGTTGTTGCCAATCTCTAAAATAGCGTTGCCTGTTTTGGGGTCTATACGCTTAACAACAGCGGTGATAACCTCGCGGTTGTGACTCTGGAACTCGGCAAGCGCTTGACCGCGTTCTGCCTCTTTAACACCCTGACGGAAATTGTTTTTAGAGTTTTGGGCAACTATTCTGCCAAACTTTTTGGGGTCAAGTTTGATATCGATAAATCCGTCTTCTAAAGATTTAGCATCGATAGCCGCCGCGTCTTCACGGCTGATTTGTGTGTAGGGGTTTTCAACCTCGTCAACAATTTCTTTGCGGGCAGTAACCAGAAAAATTTCTTTCTCTACGTCTATTGTACAACTAACAATATCGTTGCCGCCGTAATCTTTTCTTGCGGCTACGGTGATAGCCTCTGCAATTTTATCGGCGATAAATTCGCAGGGAACACCCTTTTCCTGCTCCATAAATCTTAATGCTTCAAAAAGTTCTTTGTTGTCGCGCTTTTCTTTTGCTGTCATTTTTGTTCTTGCCATTTTTCGATTACCTCTATTCTTGATTTATTTTAAAATGTTTCAAATATATATACTTTTGAAAAAGAACCTTTTTCAAATTTGTTTTCTATGCCATCAATTTCAAGCGTTATGCCGCCGTCATAATTTTTGAGAATTCCTGTAAACTCTTTTTTACCGTCAAGCGCTTTAAAAAGTTTTACCGTAACACTCTTTCCCAAAGCATATTCAAAATGATGCGGGCGAACTATTTCACGTTCGGTGCCCGGTGAACAAACCTCTAAATAATAAGAGCAGTCAATGGGGTCTGCCTCATCTATCACGGGGTCTACCGCGTGCGAAACATCGGTGCAGTCGTTAATACTGATGCCCTCGGGCTTGTCGATAAAAATACGCAGATAGTGCGATGCGCCCTCTTTTACAAAGCGAACATCCCAAAGGCTTACACCGCAGGATTCTACCGTTTCTTTAACAAGACCGTAAACCTTCTCGGCTATACTTGCCATTCGTCATTCCTCCAAAATCAAAGTGAGTGAACTTGCGTCCACTCACCTCTCTAATCCTATATACTAATAGTATTATAACACAAATTATAATAAAATCAAGTGTTTTTTAATTTTTATTGATTGGCACATAGGGTCGTCCCCTGTGTGTGCAATTAGGATACGGAGCCTTCCACCTGTATTTTTGGTTTATTCTTTTGACAAGGTAAGACCGCGAGGCGTGTATGACGCCGAGCGACCATAAGGACACATATAAATTACCCCATACTTTTCACCATTCAAATAAAGTTGATATTCATCAACCATTACATCCTCAATTCCACTTATTTTCGGAACATAATGAGAACCGTTGCGTGTCCAAGTAAAAGATTTACCGTCCAGTGTTCTTAAACTTTTTAAATACAATTCACTATACGTGATAGATTTGGTCATTATTGATTTGAAAGACTATAACCATAATCCTCATCATCGGGTCTTTGACTTTCAAAAAGCGTGTTTTTTTTAACCTCATTGAACACAACTTGTTGTTCAATTCCTGCTATAAACTCGGGATCATTATCGGCTTCCACAAGTAAATCCATCATAAATTTTTCTATTTTTTTAGAATGCCTTCTGCTTTTTATAATGGCATCAACTGTTGCGTAAATAGTAAAACCAAAAACAACGGCAGCCAAAAAGAACCATATACATTTAGCAACAATAGAATCTACTGCTATTGCTATAACTGTAAATGTAATTCCTATACCAATAAAAGCAAACATTAGCATACGACTTTCTTTGTCCATTTTATTTCTCCTCATTATCAGATACACAACTCTATATCATGCAAAAAACAATTTATTTTGTCAGCGCAAAATACAAAATTACCGCAATACCTAAAATTATCCGATACACACCAAACGCCTTAAAATCGTGCTTTTTGATGTACGATACCAAAAACTTAATCGCAAGTACAGACACCACAAATGATACCACACAACCGACTAACATAATCAAAAGTTCCCCGCTTGTAAAGGTAAAGCCATCCATAAAAAATTTAAGCAATTTTATTGCGCTGGCGCCAAACATTGCGGGAATACCCAAAAAGAACGAGAACTCTGCCGCTACAGTACGCGATGTACCAAGCAACGAAGCGCCAAGTATAGTTGAACCACTTCTTGAAGTGCCGGGCACTAATGACAAGCACTGAATAAGACCTATGTAAAGCGCGGTTTTATACGGCATTTTATTAAGGTCGGTCAAGGTTTCTTTTTTCTTTAGATTTTCGATAACGATAAAAAGAATACCATATACGATAAGAGCCGCCGCTACCACAAATGCTCGCATATCGCCCGTAAGCATCTCGTCTATCTGGTCGTCAAAGGCAAGGCCTATAACCGCCGCAGGCAGACTTGCGATAAGTATTTTTACCCAAAGCAAAATTTTGTCGATATATACGTAGTTGTTACAAAAGCGCTTAATACCTGATGCTTTTCCGTTTTCTTCAAAAAAAGGCTTTACCTGTGTCCGCTTTAAATGAAAAGGCCATATCTTATTCCAGAACAAAATCACTACCGCAAGAATTGCGCCGAGTTGAATCACCACCAAAAAGATGTCCATAAACTCGTCACGGACTTTTAGTTTCATAAATTCGTCAACCAGAATCATATGTCCCGTACTGCTTATGGGCAACCATTCGGTAATACCCTCTACAATACCTAAAATAACGGTTTTAATTATCTCAAAAATATTCGGCATAAATGTATGTACCTCATCAAATTGCAGGGCGTAGCCCACGCCCTGCAAAACCTTTTAATTATTTTTTACCTACAAGTTCTTTATAAAGACCTATATATGCGCCTGCCGATGCGCCCCAACTGTTGTTGCAAGTCATACAGCGTTTGCGCAGTATATCCCAACCTTGTTTATCGCTGTAACCTGCAAGTGCGCGCCAAACTGCCTCTTGCATTTCGTGAGCGTTAAAGTTTTTAAAGGTAAAACCGTTACCCTCACCGCTTTGGCTGTCGGTAATAGTATCGTTAAGACCACCTGTTTCGCGCACAATCGGCACGGTGCCGTAACGAAGCGCCACCATCTGCGCCAAGCCGCACGGCTCGCTCTTGCTGGGCATTAAGAATATATCAGAGCCTGCATAAATGCGATGAGCAAGTGTTGCGTCAAAACCTATTTTAAGTCCAACCTTATCGGGATACTTCTGCGCCATATCATAGAAAAAGTTTTCAAACTCGTATTCGCCTGAACCTAAAATCACAAACTGCAAATCAGCCTGTAGCAGTTCTTCAAACACATGCTTTACAAGGTCAAGTCCCTTATGTTTTACAAGTCGGGTTACAATACCTATAAGCGCTGTATCTGCCTTTTCGGGCAGACCCATCTGTTTCTGAAGTTCTGACTTGTTATATCCTTTAATGTCAAGACTGTCAGCATCAAAGTTTTTAAAAATCATCGGGTCGGTTTCGGGATTATAAACATCATAATCTATACCGTTTACTATACCCGTCAGTTTATAGGTAAACTGTTTTAAGATGTTGTCGAGTCCGTGTGAATAATACGGCTCTAATATCTCGCGCGAATAAGTAGGCGATACGGTGGTAACCTTGTCTGCACACTGTATGGCGCCTTTCATAAGGTTTACGCAACCGTCATACTCTACAAGGCTTTCACGACCCGGCAAAAGACCTAACAGGTCGTTATACAGTTCCATACCGTATTTGCCCTGATACTGAATATTGTGAATGGTAAAGACCGTCTTTATATCGCTGTAAAACGGGTCTGCCTTATAAAACTCATTAAGATATACAGGTACCATAGCGGTCTGCCAGTCGTTGCAGTGAATAATGTCGGGCTTAAAATCGATATACGGTAAAATTTCAAGCACGGCGCGTGAGAAAAAGGCAAAACGCTCGGCATCGTCATAATGACCGTAAAGCATATCACGCTTAAAGTAGTATTCATTATCTATGAGATAATAGATAACTCCGTCCATATGCGCCTCAAATATACCGCAGTACTGTCTGCGCCACGATACAGGCACGGTAATACTGCCTACAAAGGTCATTTTTTCACGAAGTTCAGGTTTTATGGTGCTGTAAAGCGGCATAACCACGCGACAGCCTACAAGTCTGCGGCGAAGCGCTTTAGGTAATGCGCCCGAAACATCTGCAAGACCGCCCGACATAGCAAAGGGTAAAGCCTCGCTTGTTGCAAATAAAATTTTCATTATTTTTCTCCTGTAGTTGCTATTTTTAACAAATAACAACCGTTAAATTTTTTGTCCTTTTTCAATCAAAAATGCTTTTTCTTCGGTGCCTTTTATAACCATTCCGTCACCTATATCGGCATTTTTATCTGAAATAACATTTTCAAGTTGAGCGCCTTCGCCTACTGATACGCTCTGCATAAGAATACTGTTTTCTACTACGGCGCCTTTTTCTACCTTAACGCCTCTGAAAAGCACAGAGTTTTTAACCGTGCCCTCAACGATACAACCCTCTGCCACCAAAGAGTTTTGCACTTTAGAATGTGTGCCGTAGCGTGTGGGCATATCGTCGCGTGTTTTGGTATAAATCGGGCGTTCGTTGTTAAAGAGGTCCTTACGAACGTCAGTATTCAGCAAATCGAAGTTTGCGCGGCGGTAGGCTTTAGGACAATCCATAATTGCCGAATAACCGTCAAAGGTATATGCCATAACATTAAGTATGCCAACATTTGCCGAAATTATATCATCGTTTATGGTGTCGCCGCCTGTTTCATAAGAATTTTTAACAATATCAATAAGTTTTTCACGGTTGAACACGTATATACCCATACTGCGCCAATCGTCTTCACCTATAGTTGTCGGAAAACCTGTAAGCACAACCTTACCCTCTTTGTTTATATCAAGGGTCATTGTGTTATCAATGTTTGTAATCTCAAGTCCTTTGCGGCAAACAACGGTAATATCAGCATTAGCATCAACATGGGTTTTTATAACCTCGGCAATATTTATATTAGCAACTGTACGCGCATCGTAAACCACTATGTGCTTTGCGTTGCAACGAACCATAAAGTCCATAGCACCGTAAAGCGCTTCAACGTGGTTTTGATAAAGACGTACACGGCTTACGTTATAAGGAGGTAATATTCTTACACCGCCGCTTTTGCGGTCAAGATCCCAGTGCATACCGCTGCCAATATGGTCCATAAGTGAACGGTATTTCTCTTTTGTGATTATACCTATATTAGAAACACCTGCGTTAACAAGATTTGAAAGCGCAAAGTCTATAAGACGGTATCTTCCGCCAAAAGGTATCGATGCAATAGATCTTTTTTGAGTAAGACGCGCTATTGTTTCATCGTGAGCATTTGCAAATATAATGCCAGCTATTTCTGATACGCTCATATTATACTTCCTCCTTTACATCTTCTGTTATCATTTCTCTAGCGCCAACCGTGGCGCCCTTGCCTACGGTTATGCCACTGCCGATTACCGTAATACCAAAATCTTCGGGTTTAAGTTCGGTCGGATCTTGACCTACCGAAGCGCCCTCTTGAACCACAGCATCTTCTGCAATGATAGCATACTTAACCTTTGCGCCCTTTTTGATAACAGCGCCAGGCATTACAAGCGAATATTCTACACTTGCGCCCTCTTCGACCGTTACGTTTTCAAAAAGGATAGAATAATCAAGCAAACCTGCAACCTCGCAACCGTCGGTTACAAGTGAATGTTCTACCTTTGCGCTGTCGGCAATATACTGCGGTGGCAAAGCCACGGTGCGTGAATAAATACGCCAATCGCGGTCAGAAAGGTTAAGGTCAATCTTGGGATTAAGCAGGTCAAGGTTTGCTTCCCAAAGCGAGTCAACCGTACCAACGTCTTTCCAATAATCGCTGAAACGGTAAACCATCATCAATTCGCCGTTGTTTAGCATTAACGGAATAACATTTTTACCAAAATCGTTGTCAGAATCGGGGTTTTCATTATCCTCGGTGAGATATTTTTTGAGTTTTTCCCAAGTAAATACATATATACCCATAGAAGCCAACTGGCTTTTTGGATTCTTGGGCTTTTCCTCAAACTCGTAGATACTACCGTCCTCGTTAGTATTCATAATACCAAAGCGAGATGCCTCTTCAAGCGATACTTCTAAAACAGATATTGTACAAGCGGCGCCTGTTGCTTCGTGCTGCTCTATCATTTTAGAGTAGTCCATCTTATAGATATGGTCGCCCGAAAGAATAAGCACGTATTCAGGGTTGTATCTTTCGATAAATTCAAGGTTTTGATATATAGCATTAGCGGTGCCCTTGTACCAGTCGCCGCCCTTTTGTCCCTGATACGGCGGCAAAATATGCACGCCGCCGTTAAGACGGTCTAAATCCCACGGTTTGCCCGAACCAACGTAATCGTTAAGTTCAAGCGGCTTGTACTGGGTAAGAATACCAACCGTATCTATACCCGAGTTTGTGCAGTTTGAAAGCGGAAAATCGATAATTCGATACTTACCGCCATAGGGTACTGCGGGTTTTGCAATTTTACCCGTAAGCACGCCCAAGCGGCTGCCCTGTCCACCTGCAAGAAGCATTGCAACGCATTTTTTCTTAATCACAAAAACATCTCCTTTTTTTATTTGCCCTTTTATTTAAGTTTTATTTTTTTGCATTTTTCTTTTTTTCGGTACTTTATAATATGTTACCGAAAGCGCGGGTATGTCGAGAGAAACAGAATTTTCATAACCGTGCATAGCGGTATCTTCACTTTTGTATACGTCAGCCACACCGCCTGCGCCACCGTATTTTTGGTCGGCAGAACTGAACAGTTTTTTGTAACTGCCCGCAACGGGAACGCCTATGCGGTAATCGTGTCTGTCAACAGGTACAAAATTGCACACGCAGATAATTTCATCGCCTGCCTTATTAATTCGCCTGAATGATATTATGCTCTGGGTGTAGTCATCGTTAGATATCCACGAAAAACCCTCCCAAGAATAGTCTATCTCCCAGAACTGACTGTTTTTAACGTAGAACTTATTAAGGTCTTTTACATACTCTTGCAACTGTTTATGCGCGTCATAATCAAGCAATAGCCAATCGAGCGGAGCGTCATACTTCCACTCTATAAACTGACCAAACTCTTGACCCATAAATAATAACTTTTTGCCTGGATGCGCCATCATATAAGCGTAAAAGGCGCGAAGGTTATCAAACTTTTGGCTGTATTCACCTGGCATCTTGTTTATAAGCGAACATTTACCGTGCACAACTTCGTCGTGCGAGATAGGCAACACAAAATTTTCACTGAATGCATAAAAGAAAGAAAACGTAAGACAGTCGTGATTATGTTTTCTAAAAAACGGGTCGAGCGACATATAACGCAACATATCGTTCATCCAACCCATATTCCACTTAAAGTTAAAGCCCAGTCCGCCGTCGCACGCAGGTTTTGTAACCATTGGCCAAGCGGTCGATTCCTCGGCAATCATCATAACCGCAGGATTTGCTTCAAATGCCGCAGAGTTTACCTGACGCAACAGTTCAATCGCCTCAAGATGCTCACGGCCGCCATAACTGTTTGGCAACCATTCGCCGCCGTTGCGACCATAGTCAAGATAAAGCATTGACGCTACCGCATCAACACGAAGACCGTCTATATGGTACTCTTTAAGCCAGAACACCGCGCTTGAGATAAGGAAATTCATAACCTGCACCTTGCCGTAGTCAAACACACAGGTTCCCCATTCTTTATGCTCGCCACGGCGAGAGTCGGCATACTCGTAACAAGGGGTTCCGTCAAAACGGTAAAGGCCGAACGCATCTTTAGGAAAATGAGCAGGTACCCAGTCAAGTATAACTCCGATGCCGGCACCGTGCATAATATCTACAAACTTTTTAAAATCGACAGGTGAGCCATAACGCGAAGTCGGGGCAAAATAACCCGTTACCTGATACCCCCACGAGCCCTCAAACGGGTGCTCGGTAAGCGGCATAAGTTCTATATGAGTATAACCCATCTTTTTAACGTATTTCGAAATCTCTTTTGCAGCGGTGACATAGTCATAGGTGTTGCCGTCATCAAAACGTTGCCAAGAGCCTAAATGCACCTCGTATATATTTACAGGGGAAGCCATTATGTCCTTTTGCTTCTGACACTGCATCCAATCGGTATCGTCCCAGACATAGCCGTCATCGGCATAAATCTTTGACGCGTTCGCAGGCGCCGTCTCAAAATGTCGGGCATAGGGGTCGCTTTTTAAGGTCACCTTGCCGTCGGGCATTGTCACGGCATATTTATAGGCATCAAAGTTTTTAATGCCGTTTATCTGCGTTTCCCATATGCCGTCGGCAATTTTTATCATTGGGTTGGTGTTTTGGCCCCAATTATTAAAATCGCCAACAACGCTAACTGCCGTGGCATTTGGCGCCCAGACGCGAAACATTGCGACATCATCATTTAAAAATGAGCCCAAATATTCATAAGCGTCATTTTTTACACTTGAGTTAAAAGTGTTATCAAAATCCCTCATTTTAAATTCCTCTCAATAGAATTGCACAATTTTACAACTCTATTATATCAAACTAAATTAAATTTTTCAATGGTTTTTGTTAAAAAATG
The DNA here is from genome assembly GCA_964407485.1 of uncultured Ruminococcus sp. Classification (GTDB taxonomy): domain Bacteria; phylum Bacillota; class Clostridia; order Oscillospirales; family Acutalibacteraceae; genus UBA737. The sequence continues at coordinate 500 of CAYOVQ010000005.1, read as the reverse complement.
GAAAATAATTTTGTTGCCATTTTATGTTTTTTGTGTAAAATGTACAAAAATTTACCAATTTTCTACACAAAACAAACCTTAACTATATTTTTTTGCCTTTTCGCGCAAAAAAGGCGGTGCCTCGGTATTAACCAATACTGTCTCATTTCCTATAACCTTTATGTCTTCCCAAGGAATTATTATATCATCCTCGCGACCCAGCAACCCAAAAAATCGCAATCTGCCAAAGATGATAATCGAGGTAAGGCTACCGCTTTGGGTATCCATTTCGACATCGGATATAAATCCCAGAACACAACCATCCTTTACACAAACCACCTGTTTATTGCGTAGGTCATCAATTCTGCATAGCATATACATCACCAATACAATTTATATGAGTAAGCAAAATATAAAATAACTTGACTAACCGAACCTAAATTGTTATAATAATTTAGCAAAATTTATTTGCTGGAGTAGCGCAGTTGGTAGCGCAACTGATTCGTAATCAGTAGGTCGTG
>CAYOVQ010000004.1:0-31322 GCA_964407485.1 uncultured Ruminococcus sp. | reverse complement strand
GCAGAGCAAAGGATGTTAAACCCGAGGTAGACTTTGTTCTCGCACGCGAATGCAGGGCAGATGAAATCACATCTAAACTAGACAGCGGTGAAATTCCTTATCGTGTAACACACAATGACACCAAACTTAACAATATTCTTATTGATAATGCCACAGGCAAGGCAAAATGCGTTATCGACCTTGATACTGTAATGCCCGGTGCCGCGGCTTATGACTTTGGCGACAGCATACGTTTTGGCGCATCAACAGGTGCAGAGGACGAAACCGACCTTTCTAAAATAGAGGTTGACCTCCACCTGTTTGAAGTGTTTGCAAAAGGCTATCTTTCAACTGCTAACAAATTCCTCACTCCTGCCGAAAAAGATACCCTTGTAACCGGCGCATATCTTATGACTCTTGAATGTGGTGTGCGTTTCCTTACAGACTATCTTAAAGGTGACGTTTATTTCAAAATACATAGAGAAAATCACAACCTTGACCGTTGCCGTACACAGTTTAAATTGGTTGCCGATATGGAAGCCAAAGAGAGCAAAATGCGTGAGATTGTAAATTCTATTAAGGACTAACATTATGATTACTGTTTCAAATGAATATCTGACCGCCACTTTCAGTGAACTGGGTGGAGAACTTAAAAGCCTTAAATGCAATGGACAAGAGCACATATGGTACGGCGACCCTGCTTTCTGGACAGGCTCTGCCCCCGTATTGTTCCCCATTTGCAGTGGACTTAAGGATGATGAGTTTATCTATGAGGGCAAGACGTATTCTATGCAAAAACACGGATTTGCCAGAAAAAGTGAATTCGAGGTTGAAAACGTTACCGATAACACCGTAACGTTTTTGCTATCTTCTGCAAACTGTCCTCACGACAACTATCCTTTTAATTATGAATTCAGAATTACATATACCCTTATCGGCAAAAAGGTCAACGTTGAATACAACATAAAAAACCTTACCGATGGCGATATGTATTTTTCGGTCGGCGCTCATGAGGCATATTTCTGCCCCGAGGGCATTGAAAATTACGAAATTATCTTTGAAAAAGCCGAAAACCTTGATGCTTATCAACTTGATGGTCCACTGCTAACCGACGAGACTAAAAGTTTTGGACAAAACACAAATGTTTTACCTCTTAATAACTCGCTTTTTGAAAACGACTGTCTGATTTTTAAAAATCTAAATTCACGCTCGGTTAATTTAGTGAACAAAACAACCGACCAAAAAATCAAGGCTGATTTTGACGGATTTGATTATCTGCTTGTGTGGACTGTTCCCGACGCTCCCTTTATATGCATAGAGCCTTGGTGTGGTATTACCGATAATGTAAACACAACCAAAGACTTTACCAAAAAAGAGGGCATCGAAAAAATTGAAAAGGGCGGTTTTTTCTACCGTATACACAGTTTTGAGGTAATTTAACAAATTAAATACAGTAGGTGTAACTTATGAATTTTCCGAAATGTTTTATTAAAGCCACAAACGAGTTTAATACCTTTGAAAAGTTTGTTTCGGCACCGTATTTCAGGAAAGTATTCACCGTAAACGATACCGCAGACGCGCAAATAAAAATTGCCGCCTGCGGTTTTTACAAACTTTTTGTAAACGGCGAAAACATTACTAAGGGAGCATTATCGCCCTATATCAGTAATCCCGACGATATTGTTTATCAGGACAACTATACCGTTACTCTTAATGCGGGTGAAAACGTTATCGGCATAATGCTGGGCAACGGTTTTTGCAACAACCCAGGCGGTTGGGTGTGGCAATTTGATAAATCCCCCTTCCGCGCGGCTCCGCAATTTGCGTTGCAACTTACCTGCGGTGATTTGGTGATTGAAAGCGACGAGAGTTTTAAAGTGACCTCATCGCCTATCACCTTTGACGATTACCGTCACGGCGAACACTATGATGCTAATTTAGAACTTGACGGTTGGAACACTGTATATTTTGATGATTGCGCGTGGGGTAATGCACTGCCCGCACCCACACCACGCGGCGAGATTCGCGTTTGTGAGGCAGAGCCCATTGTTGTTACAAAAGAATTAAAGCCCGTAAGCATCACCAAGGTTGATGACGGTTATCTTTACGATTTTGGTCAAAACTGCGCAGGCGTTTGCCGTCTTAATGTTAAAGGCGAAAATGGTCAGCGTATCGAGATGCAACACGGCGAATTACTTATTGACGGTAAACTCGATATCGAATACATCTGGTTCCCCTATAACGAAAACGGCATTCACTGGCCGTTTGATAAACAGTATGTTCACAAGGATATATACACCTGCAAAGGTGACGGCATCGAAAGTTACACTCCGTCGTTTACCTATCACGGTTTTCAGTACGTAATGGTGACGGGTATTACCGAGAGTCAGGCAACACCCGAACTGCTTACATATCTTGTAATGAATTCGGACCTCAAACCCTGCGGTAATTTTACCACAAGCGACAAAACCCTTACCGCGCTTTATGATATGACACTGCGCTCGGTTTTGGCAAACTTTTACTACTTCCCGACCGATTGTCCACAGCGTGAAAAGAACGGCTGGACCGCTGATGCGGCGCTATCTGCCGAGCAGACTTTACTTAAAATGGATGCAACCAATAGTTATCGTGAGTGGATGCGTAATATTTGCAAAGCGCAGGACACTCGCGGCGCTCTGCCGGGCATTGTTCCAACGGGCGGCTGGGGATTTGACTGGGGCAACGGTCCCGCATGGGACGGCGTTTTGGCTACCCTGCCCTATTTTAGTTACAAATATCGCGGCGACAAGCAGATTATACGCGAAAGCGCGGCGGCTTTTGTAAAATATCTGCACTATCTTACCACACGTAACGATGAAAACGGACTGCTTGCAATCGGTCTCGGCGACTGGTGTCACGTAGGTGAAAGATACACACGGCCTGTTGCTCCGCTCATTGTTACCGACACAATTATGGCGGTAGATATTGCAACCAAAATGGCTCATCTGCTCGACTCTGTTAACATGAAAGCACAAGCCGACTTTGCACTCGCAACAGCAAAACATTACCGCGAAGCATTCCGCAAAAATCTTATTGATTTTGATACAATGACGGTTGAAGGCAGTTGCCAGTCAAGTCAGGCAATGGCAATCTATTACAACCTATTCAGCGAAGACGAAAAGCAGGCGGCTTTTGCTCGCCTACTTCAACTTATAGACGAAAAAGACGGTCATATGGATGTCGGTGTTCTGGGCGCAAGAGTTATTTTTTATGTGTTGTCCGACTTTGGCTATGCCGATTTAGCGCTTAATATGATTGCGCGACCCGATTTTCCATCCTATGGATACATTGTAGAATTAGGTCTTAATACCCTGTGGGAAAAATTCACCCGTGAACCTATGGAATCTATTAACCATCACTTCTGGGGCGATATTACCGCTTGGTTTGTAAAGGTGTTGGCAGGTCTTAATTACAACCCTGACGCTAACGACCTTAACCGTGTGGATATTAAGCCACATATTGCAGAAAAACTTAATGATGCCGCCGCTTACTACGATAGCAACTACGGCAGAATTGAGACCGCTTGGGTTAAATGTGACGGCAAGGTAACGCTTACCGTAAACGCGCCTGACGGTATGACAGGCGTAATCGCGCCGCAAAACAATTATTGCTTTGACAACGGTGACACTCAAAAACCGCTTGCAAGCGGAACATATACCCTTGTCAAGCGTTCAATCTAAAATACACAACAAAAAACCTCTGCTTTACATTCAAAAGCAGAGGTTTAATTTTTTTATTGCTTAATAAGTTGTTTCAGGATAGGTTATATTTTTTACCTTGAACTGTTTTGTAGAAGATGTGTTTACCTCACACTCTAGTTCCTCGCCATATTGTGCGAGTTCTTCGGTATAATCTTCGCCTGCTATATCCTGACGAAGAGTGCTGTCAAAGGTTTCGATATAATACGGATCTGCCGCTATATCCTTTTTAACGAGAAGCACAAGACCTGCATCATCGTCAAGTGTTATAAGTTTTATTTCTCCCACGGTCATTGCCTTTGCGGTTTCAAAGTAGTCAGACGTGTAATCGGTATCCTCTGCGCCTAAAATTGTTGCGTGATAGTCCTGCGGAACGGATTCACCATCTTCTGCCTCTTCGTGCGTATGCTCATCGGCAGAAATTTCGTTGTATTCAAGGTAAATTTCTTCAAATGTTTTGCTACCGTCATTAAGAGCAGTTTCATAGGCTGTGAACTTATTACGGCTATCCTCTATCTCTTCTTCGCTGAGACTGCTGAAACTAACCTCGAGTTTGTTTACAAGAACATAGTCGCTTGTAAGTTGTTCGGTAAGTTTATCAGTAGCGATTTCCTTTTCACCGCCCTTGCCGTAGAGGTATTCAAAATACTCATCAGCGAGGTAACTGTCTTGCATATATGCCATAAACGTATCTTTGGCTACACCGTTTTCCTCCATAAGTATAGAGTAACCGTAGGTGTCCCACAAATATTCGGCATTGCTGTCTGCCAAAGATGCGGTTTCTTCATCGAGAGTAATCTCTGCTTTTGCACAAAGGGTTTTTATGGCGGCGATTTCTTTAAGGGTATCAATCGCGGTGTTTTCTACCCACTCGGTATAGTCGGTATCCTCTACCTTGTATTTCCAATACTTGATTTCATCGGGCAGATCGCCTTCTTCCGAAAGGTCTTCCTCTACCATAGCGCGAGCCTCGGTATCGGCAAAAACAAGTGCGCAGGCATAATAACCTGACGTAAATTCAATGTCGCCTATCTTTACGGCAATCTCGCCTTTTTTATGACAGCCTGCAAGGCAGGCAACCATAAGCGCCATACAAAGAATTAGAGCAAAAAGTTTTTTTAAGGTGTTCATTTTTATATCTCCTTAATTTTATACTAACCAACATTATATAACATTATTTTAAAAAAGTCTATACGAATTTGTAAACCTTTTTACAAAATTCTTGAAAGACGTGCCACCACATCTGAAAGTTTTAACCCACCTGACAATTTTATTACATAAGCAGGCTCACCTACTGCCGACACAGTAAAATCAGATTTAAACTCATCTGCAAGTTTTGCCGCTACCTCCATATCAATTTTTACGGTATGAAGCACCGCAGTGTTGTGCGCGCCTGTAATATCGGTAATGCCTGCATTACTTGCTTTGCTGCGAAGCAATGCGACATTGATAAGGCTTATAACCGCTTGCGGTGGCTCACCAAAGCGGTCGCAAAGTTCGTCTATAACGTCGGTGGCATCGCCCTCATCACGTATATCCGCTATGCGTCGGTATATGCCCAATCGCGCAGGCAAGGCATTGATATAATTTTCGGGTATGTGTGCAGAGACATTAAGGTCTACCGTGCAAACAATATCCTTGTGCGACTCTATACCCTTTTCTTCATTTACGGCATCTTCTAAAAGTTTCAGATACATATCATAGCCTACGGCTTCCATATTTCCGTGCTGTTCGCCGCCCAAAATACTGCCCGCGCCCCTGATTTCAAGGTCGCGCATAGCAATTTTAAAGCCCGAACCAAACTCGGTAAACTGCCTTATGGCTTCAAGACGTTTGGTTGCTACCTCGCTTAATTCGCGGTTGCGTTTAAAGCAAAAATATGCATACGCGCGACGCGGAGAACGTCCCACTCTGCCACGCAGTTGATGCAATTGCGAAAGTCCGAAACGGTCGGCATCCTCTATTATAAGGGTATTAGCGTTAGGTACATCTACCCCTGTTTCGATTATTGTAGTGCATACAAGCAGGTCTATCTCATGGTCGAGCAACTTTTTCCATATGTCGCTGATTTCATCCTCGCTCATTTTACCGTGGGCAATACCAATTCGCGCATGGGGAATCATTTCTTTTAGTTTTGCCGCTCGACGCGTGATAGTATCAACCCTGTTGTGCAGATAATATACCTGTCCGCCTCTGCGAAGTTCACGATTTATGGCATCACATATTACGCCCTCGTTTTGTTCTAACACGTAACTTTGCACAGGGTGACGGTCGCTTGGCGCCTCGTCAATGGTTGACATATCGCGAAGACCCGACATCGCCATATTAAGCGTACGCGGTATAGGAGTTGCCGAAAGGGTGAGTATATCTACAAAAGGATAAAGTTCTTTTAGCCTTTCTTTTTGTGCTACGCCAAAACGTTGCTCCTCATCTATGATTACAAGACCGATATTTTTAAACGTGACGTCTTTTGATATAAGTCGGTGTGTGCCAACCACCATATCCACCCTGCCTGATTTAAGCCCTGCAACAGTTTTTTCCTGCTCGCGCTTTGGCACAAAACGGTTGAGAAGTTTTACCGTAAGAGGCAACTCGCCAAAACGACGGATAACGGTGTTGTAGTGTTGCATAGCAAGTATTGTTGTAGGCACCAGTAATGCGCACTGCTTGCCCTCGCTTACACATTTAAATGCGGCGCGAAGCGCAACCTCGGTCTTTCCAAAACCTACGTCGCCGCAAAGCAGACGATCCATTGGTACATCACGTTGCATATCACGTTTTATCTCATCTATGCAACGAAGTTGGTCATCAGTTTCTTCATATTCAAAACGACTTTCAAAGCCGCTTTGAAGATCGGTATCTTCACTGAATGCATAACCCTTTGTAGCCATTCGCTTTGCGTATAAGGCGGTAAGTTGTTTTGCCATATCACGCACAGCCTTTTTGACACGCGTGCGTGTTTTTTGCCATTCGGTGCCACCGAGTTTGTTAAGTTTTATTCCGCTATCCTCTGCCGCACCTATATATTTAGAGACCAAATCAAGTTGTGTTACGGGCACGTACAGCACGTCGCTGCCCGCGTATTTAATTTTGATATAATCTTTTGTTACACCACTTTGAGTTATACGGTTTATACCATCAAATATACCTATACCGTGTGATGTATGAACAACGTAATCACCGCGGTGCAGTTCTTCAAGCGAGCCTATCTGTTTTGCATTTTTGGGTCTGCTTTTAATTTTTTTTGCGTCGGGCGCAATATGTCGGTATGTTATAACAGATAATTTGCAGGCAGGAATTTCAAATCCACTTGAAAGTCCTCCCGACATTACATAAACGCCACTCTCTAACTGTTTAGTAACGTCGTCTATATAAACCGCCTTAACCTCGCGGTCGCGAAGTTCTGATTCTAACACCTTCGCCGCTTTAATTTCGCCTGCAAGAATCACCGCCGTGCCTTTTATCTGGACAGTATATGCGATGTCTTCACAAAGCGTTTTAATATCGCCACTCCAAGCGGTAGAGCGTTTAAAATTGAAAGAAAATAAATCTTTAAGCGGTACCTCATACGAACCACGCGGAAAATTTTCTAAATAAAGGGCTTTTTGCAAATTTGCCATAAGTTCAAGAGAATTAAGCCTTAATTTTGCAGAACGCGGACACAGTTCGCCGCGTTCCATCAATGCGGTTATATCCTCTTTTTCGAGCGTATAAATACTCTTTAATCGTTCAAGCATATTACCCGTCTCACACACAGCGACAATTTCATCGCCCAAATAGTCAAAAACGGTCCCCATCTTTTCGTATAAAAACGGCATATATAAATCAGACGATACCGCAAGACCATTCTCGAGTCTTTCTATATCCTGCTCAATAAACTTTTGTTGCGAGTCGGCAAGTTTTTTTGTGTTTTCAAGATATTTTTTTAGTTGCTCTGCCAAATCTGCGGCATTAAACGGAAGTTCATTTGCAGGGAATATTTTTATGCTTTCAACACTGTCGGTACGGCGTTGCGTTTCGAGGTCAAAATAAGAAATGTTATCGATTTCATCGCCCCAGAACTCTATTCTGACAGGGTAGTCGCTACCTGTGGCAAAAACATCCACAATACCGCCGCGCGCGGCAAATTGACCTACGCCCTCGCAAAGTTCGGCGCGAACGTAACCCGCGTCGCAAAGACGAGCGCAGAGTTTGGTCATATCAACCGTGTCTCCGCCCGATATGTTTATTATACTGTTTTTTAAAATCTCGGGCGGTACCGTGTATTGAAGCGCTGCGTCTATAGGGATTATAACCACGTCAAAAGCCCTATCAAGAACTCTTGATAGGGTGTCAATTCGCTTGTGCTCGTATTCTTTTGAGTAGCCCGCCATACGCGTAAGATTGTAGTCACGGCTGTGCAAAATCAAGGCTTTTATACCAAACGATAAAAAATCGCCTTGCATTTTAACCGCCGACGGCTCATCGTGAGTAATCACAAAAAACTTCTTATCTGCGTGATGTCTCAAAGCAGAAACAACAAGCGACTTGTGTATATCAGACAATCCGCTCGCCGCAACGGGCAACCAGCCCTTTTGAACGTTTTTTAACAAACGCGCATAATCAGGTTCGGTTTTTAATATATCAATTAAACATTTCATACAAAATTATTTGCTGTATTTATTCATAGCAGAATCTATTCCTCGCGCTATGATTTCTTCAACAGCCTTTGCCGCGTTTTCGGCGGCATTTTTAAAGTCGGCTTGCTGTTCCTTGGGTATATGACCTAAAACCCAATCTTTCATATCATAATCGGGATGCGGTTTTGCGCCGACGCCGATTTTAATGCGCGCAATATCCTGACTGCCTAAAAGTTCGATTATATTGGCAAGCCCTCTTTGTCCGCCTGCGCTTCCTTTACGGCGGATACGGATTTTGCCCACGTCAAGCGATACGTCATCGTGCATAATGATGATTTTATTGAGCGGAATTTTATAAAAAGCAGAAAGTTTTTGCACAGCACGACCTGACAGATTCATATAGGTCTGCGGTTTTGCAATCAAAACGCGTGCGCCGACAATTTCACAATCGCCAAACAGCGCATCGAACTTTGATTTAGACCACTTCATATTAAATTTATCTGCCAAAATATCTGCCGCCACAAAACCTGCGTTATGACGGGTGTTTTCGTATTCTTTACCCGGATTACCAAGCCCTACAATTAAATATTCAAATGCACCCGTTTGTTTTTTAAAAAACATTTATATCACCAAAGGTTATATTACCACACAGCGCAAATTAATTCAAGAATTATACTTGATAATTTTAAAAATAGGTTATATACTATTAGTAAAGAATAAAAGGAGGATTTTTCCTATGGCAGTAAAAGCAAATAAATATTCAGGTACACAGACCGAAAAAAATTTGATGGCCGCTTTTAGTGGTGAGTCAGAGGCTCGCAACAAATACACCTACTTTGCATCAAAGGCTAAAAAGGAAGGCTTTGAGCAGATTGCAGCGCTTTTTCAAAAGACCGCAGACAATGAAAAAGAGCACGCAAAAATGTGGTTTAAAGAGTTAGAGGGCATAGGCACCACAGCCGAAAATCTTGTTTCTGCCGCAGAAGGCGAGAACTATGAATGGACTGATATGTACGCGGGCTTCGCCGAAACCGCAGAAAAAGAAGGTTTCTCCGAGCTTGCTGCAAAATTCAGAATGGTTGCCGCTATTGAAAAGCATCACGAAGAACGCTATCGCGCATTGCTTCACAACGTTGAGACCGCCACGGTATTTGAAAAGAGCGAGGTTAAGGTTTGGGAATGCCGCAACTGCGGTCACATAGTAGTTGGTATGAAAGCCCCTGAAATGTGCCCCGTTTGCGCACATCCAAAGGCTTACTTTGAAATTCACGCAGAAAACTATTAAAAACAAAAAGGGGGTTCCTCAACAAGAGGCATAAAGCCTTTTCTTAAGCACGGTAGGCGTACACAGGTACTCCGAGTGCTGAAAAAAGGTTTAAAAAGAAAAATCTTGTCAAAGTTTTTACGCTTTAACAAGATTTTTCTTTTTATTTTACCCTTTTTTCTTTTGGTCTGCGCTTATTGATACAGCCCCTTCTTTTTTGCAAAAAACAGTTTTGATTATTAAAAGCACAGTTTTAAGACATACTGCCGTCCTTACCAGAACGGCGGCAAAAAACACCCAATACACCAGTCCGTCAAGTCGCGTAAACAGACTACCTGATGAAATTACGCCCACCGCTTTTGTATAAGGATAATCACTATCGCTTGCCGTGCCCAACACCAAAATGCTTTGCACAAGGCACAGCGCTGTTGCTACAAAGCCTGCCGACACACCAAAAAACAATGTTTTTTGGTGTGTTTCTTTTTTGGTAAGCCACACAAACATAACTGCCGCCGCAAGCGAAGAAAAACAATGCAAAAACATCTTTAATGCATCGGGCAGTGTATCAAACGAAAAGTTAACCGCTGCTTTTAACTGCGACACGTCAAAACTTTTTATGCCACCTATAAATGTGATAATTATAAAAGCCGCGCTTATAACCGCCGACAAGAAACAGTATTTATAAATCGCGTTGTTGCTGCTTATAACAAAAACCGTTAAAACAACAAGCAATCCTATTGCTATTAAAACAATGTTGGTTTGCGGCATCTGTTCACTCTTTACAAAATGCAGATAATCATAAGTTGCAGTTGCCGCGCCGTATACCGCCAACAAACATACCGCTATCGCCGTAACATAAAACACGGCTTTGCTTTTTGCGCCAAACTTTATAACAAAGGATGTAATCATCATAAAAATCGCGGTTGCTATTGCCGATAACAAAAACACAAAAAAGGTGTTTTTGCTTTTATAAAAAGGCAGCGTAACAACTGCGTTGCCCATAACAAATTGCGCGCCAAGCGCCAAAATGTGCGGTTTATAACCTTGTTTGCTCATTTGTTTTCTCCGAATATTTCAAAACTCAATTTATCCTCGGTCACTGTTACAACAGGCAAAGTTGTGTTTTGGCGCCGTTCTACCTGATAAATCTGATTTTGTATATTTTTACCGCCCTGTTTTTTGAAATTGTTTATCAGCCCTATAATATCATACCCCAACACTCCACTATGGGTTTGCATTTCAAAAAGAGCAGAAACATCTGCCGTCTTTACTAAATACACACCATAGTTTATACCCTGATTAATTTTTAAATAATCTATTATTTGTTGTTGCTGTATCTGATTTAAACTTTGCTGTAGGACAACCGAACCCAACTGCTCAAAATACACAGGCTTTACAAGTTGCAATTTTAAATCTTCAAACGCCTTTTCAATCGAGTCGCCCCCACACGATATAATCAAACGTTCTGACGGTTTATCTGATACATCAGAAGATGATATTGTTTCGATTATAATATTAAATTCACCGTTATTTTGGGCAAATCCTATCGCAGTCGCAATATATCCGCGGTTGATTTCGCGATAACCTGTACATCCGCACAGCAAAAACAAAAATAACAACGTAAATATAAGCGCCGTTTTTTTCAAAGTCAGTTACCCTTTCTTATCTTGTTTTTGTTAAAATCGGGTCGGGTTTTCATCATACTCCAAGGCGCGCGCATAAAACTGTCTTTAAGATGCATAAAATCGGGTTTAGCAAAAGATACCGTATAGTCAACCCCAAAGGATTTAATGCTGAATACCCTTATTGCAAATATTGATGCCACTATCACATACCCGTAAAGTCCTAACAACGCACAGGTTATTACAATGCTTAATCGCAGATAAAATACCGCTCCCGTAAGACGCGGTACCATAAGTCCTGCTATAGCGCTAAAGGCTACCGCTATAAGCATTGGCGCGCTGATAACGCCTGCCTCAACGGCGGCTTGTCCAACAACGAGACCTCCCACCACACTTAAAGCGTGCCCCAAATTCTGCGGCATACGCAGTCCTGCCTCTTTTAAAATTTCAAAAGCCAAAATAAGCACTATACATTCGACCGCGCTTGATACAGGCACACCTGCTCGAAGCCGCGCTACAGTAAGCGCAAAATGTGTAGGCAGCAAATCAAAATGGTGGGTTATAAGCGCCAAAAAAACGCCTGGGACACTAACGGTAGCAAAAAAGCAAATCCACCGCAATATTCGCGCGAGTGATGCTAATAAAAAATTGATATAATAATCTTCATCAGACTGAAAGTTTTCAGAAAACAGATACGGCAACGTCAGCACTACGGGTGTACCGTCTACCACAAGCGCTATGCGACCCTCTAACAACCGCGCCGCAACAATGTCAGGCCGCTCGGTAGCGCCTGTGGTTTTTAACAGACTGTTTTTGCAATCGCGTATATTTTCGGCAATGTAGTTGCTGTCAAGTATGCCGTCTATGTCTATTTTTGAAAGTCGCCTTTTTAATTCTTTAACGGTGTTTTCATCGGCAAGCGAACCTAAATAACAAATAAAGACAGGCGTATCGGTGCGCCGACCGATGCGCATCAGTTCTATGCAAAGGTCGGGGGTGAGCAATTTTCGCCTTATCATAGCAAGATTAAACATTGCCGCTTCGTCAAAGCCTTCGCGCGGGCCCTGCAACACGCGTTCGCTGTCGGGCTCTTTTATGCCTCGGGTTCTCCAGCCTTTTGTGTTGATAGTCAGGGCAGATTTGCAATTATCGGCAATCAAAAGAGTATCGCCGTAAAGAACGGCTCGCAACATATCAGGTAGTTTTTCGGTCTCATTTACCTCGTTTGCAAACAATATATTTTTTGATATATAATCGCAATTTTGCACAGCGTTCTGCGGCAAAACACTTTCAACCAGTGCCTCTACCACCGTTTCGCCCTGCCCTACAGAATTTACCATACCGTCCATATAAATAAGACAGCACCGCCACGTGTTGCCTATTTGCACCTCTCTGGTGCGAAGCACAGCATCACGGCTGAAAATAGTTTTAAAAAGCGAAATATCTTTCTCTATTTTTCCGCTTAAATATGTGTCTTTGTAATCGTTTACACTGCCTGACAACACAATCACCCAAACTTTTAAAATCTTTATAATGATAACCATTATAATATTTTCCCACTATTATATAAATTTATGTGTTACCGTTTGAAATTAAAAAATCATACTGTTCGACAATCGTGTTCCATGTGATAGGTCCCACCGCGCCATTGGTCGGTATGCCAAACGCGTTTTGAAAAGCGATTACAGCCTCCCTCGTCTGCGGACCAAAATATCCCGTCACGGCTACTTCAGGAATAGTTTCAAAACTTCTGCCTATAAGCGAAAGATAGGTCTGTAGGTCGCGAACGTTTTGATTGCTCATACCCTCACTTAAAAAATAACCAGGGTACAGTTTACCAAACTCACCCGAATAACCCTCGGGCAAAAATTCTACCGTTTCGGAATATATGCGATTCATAACGTTCCATGTGGCTGTATTTACAACCCCTGTCACAGGCAGACCGTAATACTGCTGAAAACGACGCACTGCGGCGGTGGTTTCAGGTCCGAATACACTATCAAGCGGTAAGGACAACAGGTTGGAATTAAAATAGGCAAGAATATTAAGGTAATACTGAATAGTCCTAACCCCTATTCCCTGCGCGCCCTCGCGCAATTGGGTGGCAAACGGCACCTGCGCTTCACTTATAGAAATGCCTTCGCTTACAAGATCTGATAGACTTTTAACACCCACATAATACTGTTTTATTTTGTACCAAGTAGATTTATCTACCTCACCTGTCTGCGAGAGCCCGAAAATCTGTTGAAATTTTTGCACTGCCGCTTGCGTATCGAGACCGAACACTCCGTTTTCTTCGGCAATTTTAGGTATAGCGGGATAATTTCTTGCTATGCGGTTAAGTTGAGTTTGAATTATCTTTACATTATTACCCGAATCGCCTAGACGAAGCGGCACACCAGGATAAGACTCCTCTATTTCGGCAACGGGCGCGTTTTCAACGAGTCCTATATCCTGCCCGTAATAGTTTTGCAATATCTGATAGGGTGTAAGTCCTGCATTGGCAAGGCTTACGGTCCCCCATTGAGAAAGTCCCGCACAGGTTGAAGTAGTACCGTTGCAAAACTGTGTAAACAGCGGCTCTATATCCCCCTGTCGAACAACATAATCGTTAAAAATATCATCAACTATGCGGCTTATATTTTCATATATCTCACGGTTTGGCACAAACGCTTGGTCAAAAGCGGTAGAGTTGGTAATATCAAAATTGTACCCTCGCGAGGGATACCATTCGGTATATATGCGGTTAAGCGCATAACTGATTATTGCATATATATTTGCGCGCAAAGCCTCTTCGGGCCATGTGGGATAAATCTCGCTTGAGGCTACATTTTTTATATAATCGACAAAGTTTACCTTTACGTTTTGAGCATTTGACGCAGGCGCGCCTAAATGCACGGTTATATCCCGCGGTATTACAGGAAACAAAGTTTCGGGCATAATATTTCCCCCTAATACGTGAAGAGTCAAACCCAACACGCCTGACAAAATAAATTTTTCACTTTTTATCGTCTCATCGCTTGTAATATGTCGTCTTGCAAAAATGAGTGCAAGCAGGGCGGTAAAAGGTGGCGAGAGAAGCCGTATTGTGTTCACCTCTGCACACATTAAAGATTATAATCATTTCCGCCTTCTATTATCTGCGGCCCTGTATGACCGCCAGCGGCGGCTACGGGAATAAGGTCTATGCCCTGAACCGAAAGCACACCCGAAAAAACGGGAACGTTCATAGCAATCTGTTCGACATACCCATCGCTTTGCACCGAAATATTATACCGCGCATATGGTATTACCCCGCCGTTTTCCGCCTGTTGCGACTCGGCTTTTAAAGGCGTTTTCAAATTAAAGATACCGCTTTGTCCACTCTCATCTGTGGTATCAGTCTCAATAATAACAGGCGACGCAATCTCACCTGTAAACACGGTTACAACAGCGTTTTTTACAGGATATAAACGCTTAAGTGTTGTAACGTTTACCTGCATGCCTCCCGTGCCGTCTTCAAAAACTGTTTCATCCGTCGGTTGTACAGGCGGCTGTGGTACCACGGGCGGCATTATGTTCTCTGCCGCATTAATCGGTTCAATATTTTGTATGAGTTCTGTAGAGTTTGCGCGGTACATTTCGAGCAGTTCGCGCGCATAGTCTTGAGGCGTTTTTTCACGCATAATATCACCCTTATAATAAATATTTATTACATTTTATGAGTTAAAACCCGTAAATATAATATAAAGAAAAAAGAGTCTTTCATAAATTATGAAAAACTCTTTTTAACATTTATTTTTTTACAATTATTCTTCTACGTTAAACTTCTTACCCAAGACTTTAAACAGATATGAAATCGAAACACCTATCGCAATAGCCACAATGCTTAACACCCAGTTAAGCGCGCCTTTTGGAAGTCCTGGGAATATGCTCACTATTGAGCCTGCCATAAAGCCAAGTACCATTAAAAAGCCAAGGCTGTGATATTTTTTAAATACCGTTTTGGTGATGTTTGAAAACAGCACCATTCCTATAAGAAAAGCAAGTACTACGGTGCCCACGGTTAAAGCCTCGCCAAACCACGCAGATGTAAACCATCTTTCAGGCGACATTAAACCTGTGGCTAAATTTAGCAACGGCTCATAAATACCAAACATCATAAGCAGCATAGATATGCTCATACCAGGCACCATACTCATCATACCTGCGACTGCTCCGCAAGCGGGAAGATATATCTTCATAGCGGTACTTGCTGTGTTTGTAGCATCAATAGATACAGCAAAATCAGATTTTGCTAAAATTCCAATCGTAAGCGCAAAGGCAAAAGCCAATGCCGTGCCCATAAAATATCTTTTCTTTATGGGTTTTTGTCTTGCCTCATCAACAACTGTTGGCACACTGCCTGCAATAAGACTCATAAACAACAGATATGCAGGCACTGTATAATTTTCAAACAAAAAGTCAAGTGCGCGCAGCAACAAAAGCATACTTATTACGGCGCCTATGCCCATTGGCAACAGATACATAAAATTCTTTTTGAATTTTTTAAACGGGTTTGAAATAATATTGATTAAATCATCATAAATACCCATCATAACCGCCATTATACTGCCGCTTATTCCCGGTGCGATAACACTTATACCCAAAAACGCGCCGCACAACATACGGTAAAAAAAGTTATTTGCGTTTGATTTGTTCATTTCTTAAACTCCTAAACTGTTACTGCTTACCGAACCAAAAATTTCTTTAATATAGTCGCCTATGCCGACACCCATTGTAATCGGTTTTAATACAATAAGATAAACCAACGCAAGTACTGCCAGCAGCAAAAGAAGAACAAGCACTACTATAGTTATATCCATACCGCGTGTACTTTTTTGCGGCTCGCCCTGATTTTGCTCGTCATAGTATTCGGTCTCGGCAATAAACATACTGTCGCTTTCTGATGTAGTATATGTTTGCTCGTAACGCTTTTTTATCTCATCGGGATGTTCGATTTCGGTATACATAATGTCATATGCATTGTCAACTATCGGCTCTGCCTCTTGGGGCTCGTCGCAGGTCTCGGACTCGGGTTCGTCTATCACAAACTCTATATTGTGTTCATCTTCATTTGAAGAAGTATAGGCATTATCACCGATTGACTTATCATCGTAATCTTCATCAGGTTGAGTTAAGTATATCTCGTTTTCAGTAACCGTCGCTTCGTAAACAGGTTCTTTTTCGGCGGCAGGAGTTAATTTGGTTGAAGCGTTGGGTGGAGTATAACTTATCTCTTCGATATAAGGATGGATTAAATTCTGCATTATCGCTTTTCTGAAAGCGCGGTTTTCGGTAAGCAGGATGATGGTTTGCGGACCGCTCTCGATTATACATCCGCCAAAATATCCATCGGGTGTAACAAGCGGAGTAGAGCCGTTTATAATATGTATTTGCTCTTCGCTGTTTATACCATAGGTTTTATTATCGCAAACGGCAAGTCCGCTGCCGATAGCTTTTGCCACCATACTTATAATGCCGTCATCACTAAAAAGAGGACCGCAACCTATTATAACACGGCTGCGCGTCACGTCGCGCGCTAATGCCTTTATGAAACTTTTTTTATCGGTTGTCTTTTCATTAAGCATCCTCATTCGGCAACAACTACCAAGATTAAACTCCATCTCAAAATCAGACGGAGTCTGATGATATATAATGTCCACCTTTAAATTTTGTACCATTTTCTTTCCCTTTCTGTATTTTTAATACGGATATTCAAGACCTCGCCCGGTATACCAGATTTTAGGATATTTTATTTTAGCGTTTACCGCAGCGCCCGACACATCGGTATGCGTTGCATCCCACTCGGTAGATTTTTTTGCCATTACCACAAGTCTCGCGCCGTCAAAGTCCGACGCGTTTGTAACAAGGGTAAGGACATCGTCACCAAACCCGACTGTAACAGTTGTGTTTATAAGACTGCGCGCACAGGTTTCGTTATACCACGCAGAAAACTCGTCCTCGTCTGCAAAATGACTTTTAGTAGGATTGTAAACATCGCCTGCGTCGTCTTCATATGAAGATACAAGCATAACCGCAAATATAACATATTTTTCATGCGCATCGCCGTAGTAAAGGTCTATGTACGGGTTTTGCTTATAAAAATTTAGGTTTCTGTATTTTTTTAAAGAACCAAACATAGAACCGTCTTTAACATTGTTGCCAAAGATAACAATATTGCGGTCGTTGCCCTTTCTCTCGAAAGTATCGCTTGACGACAAAAACAGCGCGCCGTAACGGCTTTTTTTACCTAACTGATTATGATTTATATAGTATGAGTCATTGTCACTCTGGCATACGACTCCGCTAATGTCGGTGCCGTTTATATCAAGCCAACCTTTTATGTCACTGTTTTCTGCCGACAAGATTTCCACAGCCGCATTACCGCCCGATTTTTCAAAAATCTGTGTGGCTTCGCTTAATATGCGTTTCTGAATATTGCCCGATATAAAAAACTCGCCCACAAACACTGCCGATACCGCAAGTGACAACACAAGCGCAATCACAGCAATTTTAAAAGGCAACGGCATTCTGCTGTTTTTACCATTTTGAGCCTTTGCGCCCGTTACGTATTCACTCTTTTTAAAGTCGAAAAGTTTTTTTGAATGTTTTCCTGCCATATTTCCCTACTCTACTGGTAATATTATTCAATATAAGAATATTCTATTCCTGCGATAGCGCGCTCAATAAGCGGCTCTATATCAAGACCTTTTTCCGCCTCTTCACACTGACCTTTCTTTGGCTTTGTGTGGGGATGCTTTGGTGTAAACACCGTGCAACAGTCTTCATAAGGCAAAATAGAGGTTTCAAACGCATCTATCCTTTTAGAGATTGCAATTATTTCTTCCTTATCCATACCAATAAGCGGACGAAGTACAGGCATATTGCACACCTCATCGGTAGCGGCGATAGCAGGCAGGGTCTGGCTTGCTACCTGACCTAAACTCTCACCCGTTATAAGACCTAAACAACCGTCAGCCTCTGACACACGGCAAGCAATACGCATCATCATACGGCGCATTATGAGTGTAAAATAATCTTCGGGACAGTGCTTGCCTATCTCCTCCTGAATTTCGGTAAACGGCACTACCGCCAATTTTATAACACCGCTGTAACGCGCTACTTTACCTAACAAATCTTTCACCTTTTGCTCGGCGCGGATGCTTGTGTATGGGGGAGAAGCAAAGTGTATAGCGTTGAGAACAAGTCCGCGTTTTGCCATAGTGTATGCCGCAACAGGACTGTCGATACCTCCCGATATTAACACCTGCGCTCTGCCCGCAGTGCCAACGGGCAAACCGCCCGCGCCCTTTATCTGACCGCCTCGGATGTAGGCCGCATAATCACGCACCTCTACGGTAATTACCTCGTCGGGATTATGAACGTCAACTCGCAGATGAGGAAATGCGCGAAGTAACGCGCCACCAACCTCACGGCATATTTCGGGCGACTTTAGCGGAAACGCTTTGTCTGCGCGTTTAGCCTCTACCTTAAACGTCTTGATATTTTGCATAGTGTCTGCCAAATATACAGGCGCTTTTGCTAAAATATCATCCATTGTTTTCTCGCAAACACAGGCGCGGCTGAATGCCGCAATACCAAATATGCGGCTCATTCGGTCAAGCGCTTCGGCAAAATCAAAATCATCGTCAACGGGTTTTATATATATTGTTGACTGCGCGCGTTCTACGCTTACTTTGCCTAAATTTTTAAGTCTGCGGCGGATAGTAGCCACCATTTTATCTTCAAAATTGCGGCGGTTAAGACCTTTGAGAGACAACTCACCGTCTTTAATTAATATAATTTCTTTCATCAATTTGACCTTCTTAATTTTTGTGTTGCTTCAATAATTGCCGTTTTTAAAGCATCAACATCTTCTTTTGTGTTATACCTCGAAAAACTTACCCGCAAAGCGCTGTCAACACGTTGTCGGGAAAGCCCCATTTCGTTTAAAACGTAACTTCCGTTTCCCTTTGCGCAAGCGCTACCCGAAGACACATATACACCCTGCGCCTCAAGAAAATGAAGCAACGTTTCAGAGCGGTATCCCTCTACCGATATATTAAGAATATACGGCAAGGCGTCTTCACAAGAATTTATCGAAACAAGCCCTGTTTGCAACAAAGCATCTTTGGCATAGAGCCAGAGTTCTTTTTGGCTTTCGAGATTTTTTGCAATATTGCCCAATTCATCAACGGCGCCCTTTAAGCCGAAAATGAGGGGTACAGACTCGGTGCCCGAGCGCATATTTTTTTCTTGTCCGCCTCCCGTAAGAAGCGGTTTTATCGTAACACCCTTTTTAATGTAAAGAATACCCACACCTTTTGGTCCGTGTATTTTGTGAGCGCTCGCAGTAAAAAGGTCAACACCCCATTCATTAAGATTTATAGGCATTTTGCCAAAAGCCTGTACTCCGTCGCAGTGCAAAAGCGCTGGCGCGCCCGATTGCTTTATTATCTGCGATGCCTGTTTCAGCGGCTGTATCGAGCCTGTTTCGTTATTTACTAACATTATGCTTACAAGAACGGTGTTTTTATCTATTGCGTTTTTTAAATCGTCTGCCGATATACTGCCGTCTTTTTGAGACTTTAGATATACAACCTCAAATCCGTCATCCTGTAGCCGTTTCATTGTTTCAAGCACCGACGGATGCTCTATTGCGGTGGTGACTATTTTTTTGCCACGCTTTTTTCGTGACGCTGCCGCGCCTAAAATTGCGGTGTTGTTACCCTCGGTACCGCTACCTGTAAAAAATATTTCATCCTCGCGACATTTTAAAAGGTTTGCCACTGCTTTTCGCGTATCATCAACGAGCATTTGCGCCCGAAATCCCATATCATAGAGACTCGACGGGTTGCCCCACGTGTCCGAAAGGGCAAAATTTACGTTTTGTATTGCCGTATTACACGGTTTTGTGGTTGCGCTGTTGTCTAAATATGCGATTTTTTTCAAGCCCATTCTTCCCCTTTAATGCATATACAATAACATTATACAGTATATAAACAAAATTAACAATACCAAATGTATTAATTTTTATACAAATTTTTTTATGTAAACCCTTGAAATGATACCGTTAAGATATTATAATGTTAAGTATGAATTCATTTGGGGGACTTTTTATGACTAAAAAACTTTTAGCGGCAGTTTTTGCCGTGCTTATGATATTTGCCGTAGGTTGCGACGAAACGGTCGTTTATGAAGACCTTTCGGATTATGAAAGCGACATTTCTGTTACAGACGATACTCTCGAACTTGCGGTAAATCCGCTTACTGGTGTCCAAGAGTTTGAAGATGCGTCAAAGGCTAAACAGCGTCCTGTTGCAATTATGGTTAACAACGTAGGTGTTGCGCAAAGCAGACAAACAGGCTTGTCTGATGCCGACATTATTTACGAAACCGAAGTAGAGGGCGGTATCACACGTCTTATGGCGGTTTATCAAGATATATCCGACCTGGATAAAATAGGCACCGTTCGCTCGGCGCGTTATCCTTACGTCGATTTAGCGCTCGGTCACAATGCGGTCTATGTTCACTGCGGTCAGGACCCTACTTATTGCCAACCGCACCTTGAGGATATTGACCATTTAAGCATTGATACCAATTCAAAAGGCGCAAAACGAATTGCTAACGGTCTCTCGAGCGAACATACACTCTATGCGCTCGCAGGCGACCTGTGGGAAAGCATAAACGAAAACTTTGATACAAAAGTTTCAAGCGTTGCGCCTTGGGTAAACTTTACCGATGAGCCGCTCACTCTTGACGGCGGCAGCGCTACAAGCGTGTCGGTGCCCTTCCCTGCAATGACCACCAACTTTACATATGATGCGTCATCGGGTCTTTACACCCGCCTTGCAGGTAGCACAGTGCTTTCAGACTACTACACGGATGAGACAACTCAAGTTAAAAACGTGTTTATACTTTTAACCTCTATTTCTAACTATCCCGACGGTAAACACCGCAAGGTAGCGCTCGAAGGCGGCGATGGTTACTATATAACAAACGGCACCGTTCAGTTTATTAAGTGGACCAAAGGCTCTGCAACCAACGGTTTCAAATTTACCGATACAGACGGCAACGATATCAGCGTAAGCGCAGGCAATTCCTGGGTATGTATAGCAAGCAAATCAACCTGTAATCCTACCATTCAGTAAGGTGATACTATGATTCAACAACAAATTAAAAAACTTATCTGTTACGGACTCCAGAAGGGACTTTTTACCCACCGCGACGAACTTTACATAACAAATATGCTCATTGATGCTTTAGGTCTTGATGAGTTTAACTGTGATGAAACCTTTTGTGATGTAGATTTAGAATCTACACTTGCAAGTATTCTTGACTATGCCGTAGAAAATGACATAATTGAAGACAATATCACAGCAAAAGATTTATTTGACACAAAACTTATGGGGCTTATGATGCCTCGCCCCTCTGAAGTTGAGTTTGAATTCTTTACTCGCTACAATGTATCGCCCGAGGCGGCCACCGATTACTATCACAAATTATCAAAAGACAGTGACTACATCCGTACATACCGCATTGCAAAAGATATTAAATGGATTTCTTCCACCGAATACGGTGACCTTGATATTACCATAAATCTTTCAAAGCCCGAAAAGAGTCTGAAAGAGATTATGGCGGCAAAAAATGCGCCGCAGTCAGGATATCCAAAGTGCTTGCTTTGCAAAGAGTGTGAGGGGTATGCCGGCAGACTTAATTTTCCTGCAAGGCAAAATCACCGCATAATACCCTTGCGTCTTACAGATGAAAACTGGTTTATGCAGTATTCACCCTATGTTTATTACCCTGAACATTGTATCGTTTTTAACGCGGAACACACACCTATGCTTGTAGATAAAAAAGCATTTTGCAAGTTGTTTGACTTTGTAAAAATGTTCCCGCATTATTTTATAGGCTCTAACGCAGGTCTGCCAATCGTTGGCGGCTCAATTTTAAGTCATGAGCATTTTCAGGGCGGTCGTTATTCCTTTGCTATGGAAAAAGCGCCTATTGAAAAACCGATAGTGTTTAAAGACTATGAAGACGTTTCCGCAGGTATAGTAAAATGGCCTATGTCGGTAATTCGTCTTACCGCCGATAGTGCTGAACGTGTTATCGACCTTGCTGATAAAATATTTACCACCTGGCAAGGTTATACCGACGAAAGCGTCTTTGTTTTTGCCGAGACCGACGGCGAGCCGCACAATGCCGCAACACCGATTGCCCGTATGCGCGGCGATAAGTACGAACTTGACCTTGTGCTTCGCAATAATATCACTACCGAGGAATATCCGTTAGGTGTTTTCCACCCACACAATGAACTGCATCACATAAAGAAAGAAAACATCGGTCTTATTGAGGTTATGGGTCTGGCTGTACTGCCTGCCCGTCTTAAAGACGAAATGGCAGTTTTGCAAGAAGCAATGCTTAAAGACGAGGATATCCGCGCTATTGAAAGCATCGAAAAACACGCCGACTGGGCTGACGAAATCAAGCGCAAATATGATAACATAAATGCAGATAATATCGACAAGATAATTAAAGATGAAATCGGTATTGTTTTCTCAAAGGTACTTGAAGATGCAGGCGTGTTCAAGCGCGACCAAAAAGGTCAGGATGCGTTTATGAAGTTTATTAACTTTGTGAATTCATAATTAATAATCCATAATTAATGTATAACAAAGCCACTGCTTTAAGTTTAAAGCAGTGGCTTTGTTTTGTAATAATCGTTGATTTTTTAACTGCAAAATACGTGTCTTCCTATGGTCGTTATAACGGGACGACCAAAAATCCATTTGTTTGTAGCGATTGCAGGATTGTAGTAATAAATCGCGCCGCCACTGGGGTCCAAACCATTTAGCGCGTCGCGTGCGGCAGAGTAGGCGCTGTCGGCAATTTCCTCGTAAAATTGACCGTCATAAAGGCAAGAAAACGCTCCGTTCTGATACACCACGCCCGACACCGTATCGGGAAAAGAGGGATGCTCTACACGGTTTAGCACTACGGCGCCTACCGCCACCTGACCTAAATACGTTTCGCCTCTTGCTTCGGCAGAGATTATGCGCGCCAACAACTCGTAATCGGCAGAGTTGTAAGAACTGTTGCCGCCAAGCCCCATAGCCGCCAGCGTTTTACTGCCGACAATTCCATCGGGGTTAAGACCGTTTGCTTTTTGAAAAGAAACCACCGCATTTCTTGTAGCGGTACCAAATATTCCGTCTACTGCACCCGTGTAATATCCCCACTCTTTAAGCACTCTTTGTATATCGCTCACTTCGTTGCCTGTTGAGCCCATTTTAGACAAAGCGCTTACCGTAACACACATCATACAAAAAAGAATAAAAGCAACAATCAAAACTTTAAACGGTCTATTCATAATGCATTACCTCCAAAAGCATTATTTCCCGATTTTTTTGAAATATAATAACTTTTTATTTATTAAATCTCTGTCTTACAGACAAAAAAACATTTTTTATACTGCCCCGCTTTGACAAAAAGCACACCGCTTTATCTGTATAATAAATTTGATAATTTATCCCATAAAAAAGGACAGATGTTAAAAAGGAGCAGCGTTTTAAAATGAAGAATTTAATTACCAGAACACAAAAAGCAATAACGTTAAACAATAACGAAACCGTATCGGCATTAAGTTTACATATTCTGACCGCCTTTTTAGCCTTTATAGCCGCACGCGGTGTAATTTTTGAAAATCTTATGCCATTTGGGTTGGTCTTTATAGGCGGATGCACCGCCGTTTTTTTGCCCAGTACGGCAATAGGCGCTGTTGCAGGCTACTTTATTCCTGCTGTTAACACAGGCGGATTCAGGTATATTGCCGCAGTGTTTGCAGTAGTTGCCATAAGGCTTTTGTTGTCGGGATATAAAAAACTTTGCAACAATCCGTTCTTTTTAGGCGCGGTAGCCACACTTTCTAATTTTGGTGCAGGCGCTGTAAGTTATAGCGGTGTGCCGCTTGACGCGCTTAAACTTGCGGCAGAAAGTATCATTGTTTTTGGCGCGGTTTTTGTTGCGCACCAAACGTTTACGTCTTTATCAAAGGGGCAGTCGGGGTTATCGCTTGATGAGTTGACCTGCCTTATGGGTACAGCCGTGATAATTCTTATAGGCATGCTAAATTTCACGGTTTTTGAGGTTTCTGTAGGGCGTGTTATAGGCATTGTTTTAATTCTTGCCGCCGCTAGATACGGCGGTATTGCCACAAGTAGTGCCTGCGGCATTGCGGTATCATTCGCCTGCGCCGTAACGGGCTCTTTTGAAAATGGTTTTGGTATTTATGCCTTTACAGGTCTTGCGGCAGGCATATTTGGCAGTCTTGGCAAATACGCTCAAGCGGCATCGGCGGTCGCAATGGGTGTAATAGGCCTTTCCTTTATGGAATTTAAAGACGGTTCGGGTATTTTTTTAGCCGAGATAATTACAGGCTCTGCCGTTTTTTTGCTTATACCGCGCTCTGTTGGCATTTTTTTAAGCAAATTCTTTTACCGCAGTCCAAAAACAAATTCACAAAACGGCTCTGCAAGGGCATTAAGTCTGCGGCTTAACCTTGCATCAAACGCACTGCTTGACGTATCTGATACAGTGTCACAAGTGTCGCAGGAATTAGGCAAAATAAACGCGCCCGATTTTAAAGCGGTACTTGCCTACATAGAACAAGATGCCTGCGCGGGTTGCAAATTGCGGCTTCACTGTTGGGAAAACAAGTCTGCCGCCACACTTGATGCCGTTATGCAGATGATAAACTGTGTAAAAGGCGGAGAAAATTCGCCCGATGCGCCCGCTTTAGATGAGTTTCGGGGCAGATGTTTAAGGGTAAAAAAGATGGAGGATGCCGTCAAATACCGTTATTCGCAATATGCATCCCTTATCTCTGCCGAAAATCGCATTGAAGAGGTCAGACAGGTGGTTTCTGAACAATTCGAGGGCATTTCAAATATGTTGAATGAATTGTCGCTCGACCTTTCAAACAATGAACACTACAACAGCCGCGCCGCTTCTTGTGCCGCATCGGCTCTTAAAAACATAGGTATTCATACAGAAGAATCTTCTGCAAAAATCGATAGGTTTGGCAGAATGTCGCTTGAAATGAAAATTAAGTTGGACTCTGACACCGTTTTAAACCGACTTCAAATTATGAAGATACTGTCTCTTGCCTGTGAACGCGATTTTGATGTGCCAAACATAACCAAAATGGGCAACTGTGCGCTTATGACCCTAAATGAACACGCAGTTTTTAAGGTAGATATGGGTGTAGAGCAACACTGCGCTGTGGCAGGTTCTATCTGCGGAGACGCCTGCAAATATTTTAATGACGGCAAAGGACATTTTATAATGGTGTTAAGCGACGGTATGGGTACAGGCGGCAGAGCCGCGGTAGACGGCGCCATGGCATCGGGGCTTATGTCACGATTGCTTAAAGCAGGCTTTGGATACGACTGCTCGCTTAAAATCCTTAATTCATCAATGCTTTTTAAATCGAGCGATGAATCACTTGCTACTATGGATATTGCAAGCATCGACCTTTTTACAGGCAATACCGAACTGTATAAGGCGGGCGCCGCGCCCACACTTGTACGGCGAGGCGGTCACTCGGGCAGAGCCGAAAGCACCAGTCTGCCAATAGGCATTTTAAAAGAGGTTTCTTTTGACCGAGCAGGTATACGGTTGCGTCACGGCGATATACTGTTGCTGGTATCTGACGGCGTTACCTTTGACGGCACCGAATGGATACGCGCCGAACTTGAAGCGTGGGGCGACGGTAGCGCGCAAGACCTTGCCGAGCATATTTGCGAATGTGCGCGCCGACGATATGCCAACACCCGTCCCGACGATATAACCGTTATGGCGGCAATAATAGAAAAAACTGCATAATTTTGACCGTTTATATTGACAAAACACCTTTTACTGTGGTAAGTTTAATCTGTCTTTAAGCCTACTGCCGCCCTGCGAAAATGAGCGCAAGCAAGGCAGTAAAAGGCGTCGAGAGAAACTGTATTATGTTCGACTCTCCACGCATTAAGGGGTGTTTTTATGGCAAAAAAAGAAAAGCAACATTTTTTTGAAGATAATATAATAAAGGCAGAAGACCGCTTTATAAAAGCATATATGAGCGAAAACCCCAAAAAGATACGATCGTTGCGTCTGCTTTTTAAACTTTATAAAGGTCATTACGGCAAACTTCTTATCGGCGCTATCATATATATTATAAAAGACAGTCCTATGTGGGTACT
Organism: uncultured Ruminococcus sp.; assembly: GCA_964407485.1. Lineage (GTDB taxonomy): Bacteria > Bacillota > Clostridia > Oscillospirales > Acutalibacteraceae > UBA737. Next base: position 4,832 of record CAYOVQ010000004.1, on the reverse strand, counting down.
TCCGCTTATTACAGCCGACATTATAAACCTTGTCACAAGCCCGCCTGAAAACTTTTTATTGCGCATTGCCTTTGATGCAATAATTGCAGCCTCTCTTTTGCTTATAAACATCCCATTTCATACGCTGTACGTCAAAATCCTTTCAAAAGCCAACCGCAATGTAGAGGCAGGTCTTCGCGGCGCGATGGTGCGAAAGTTACAACAACTTTCTATTACATACCACAAGGATACCCAATCGGGCAAAATACAGTCAAAGGTTATGCGTGATGTTGAGGTTGTAACCGACCTTGCCTCCCACATTATGAACACCATTTTAGGCACCGTAATTAATATGTGCATCACGTTGGTGGTTGTAATTTCAAACAATATAGCAATATTTTTTATGTTTTTACTGCTTGTGCCTGCCGCCGCTTTTTTGCAAAAAGGGTTTCACAAAATAATGCACACCCAAACAAAAGAGTTTCGTGAGGAACTTGAAAACACCTCTGCCGCCGTTTACGATATGGAGGAACTTATCCCTGTAACGCGCGCACATTCGCTTGAAAAAGCAGAGGTGCGAAAACTTACAAAGGCGATAACCAAAATTGCCGAGCGCGGATATAAATCAGACTCTACCTACAGTTTCTTTGGCGCGCTTAGTTGGGCGCTTATGAACTTTTTTCAGATACTTTGTCTGTTTATCACAGCATTTATGGCTTTTAAAAAATTTATTTCAATAGGTGAGATTTCACTTTATCAGACATATTTTACTTCTCTGTCTACCAACGTTATGAGCATTGTATATCTTCTACCTGCCATAACGCGCGGCGCTGATGCCATACGCTCTATAGGCGAGATACTGTCGGCTTACGATATCGAAAAAAATCACGGCAAGCCGAAACTTTTTGATCTTAAAGGCAAATACGAATTTAAAAACGTTGTGTTTAACTACGACATGGAAACCCACGTACTAAACGGTCTTGACCTTACGGTAAAGGCGGGCGAAACAATAGCGCTTGTGGGCGAATCGGGCAGCGGCAAAAGCACCATTATTAACCTTGTAACAGGCTTTAATTTAGCCGAAAAGGGCGAACTGCTTATAGACGGACAAGATATAAAGGATTTTGACCTACGCTCGTACCGAAAATTCTTGTCGGTTGTACCGCAAAATTCGATTTTGTTTTCAGGCACAGTACGTGAGAATATAACCTACGGAAGCGACAGTTATACCAAAGAACAGTTATCTGCCGCGATACACGCCGCTCAACTTGACGACGTGATAGCAAAGTTGCCGCACGGGCTTGACACAAGCGTTGGCGAACACGGCGCAAAACTTTCGGGCGGACAAAGGCAACGTATATCTATTGCGCGTGCTATTATTCGCGATCCAAAGGTTATAATTTTTGACGAGGCAACCAGCGCACTCGACAGCGTAACCGAGCGTGAAATTCAGGCGGCTATAGACAATCTTACACGCGACCGCACTACCTTTATTGTAGCGCACCGCCTATCTACCATTAAAAATGCTGACAAAATCGCCGTTATTAAAGACGGCAGATGCGTAGAATACGGCACTTATGATGAACTAATAGAAAAACGCGGCGAGTTTTACGCATTCAAGCAAATTCAATCGTGATGAAAAACAGGTCTGTTCTGTAGCAGACCTGCTTTTGTTATTATATTTTTTAATTTTGATACATACCTATATTTATAGGGGGAATAAGTATGAAAATATTTAAAATATTATTATCAATTATGCTGTGTTGCTGTATTTTGTTTTGTTCGTGTATAAATGCAAGCGCCGTCACGGTGTCGAGTGAATGTGATATATCTGATGTTGAGATTCCTATAGATGCTACCGTTACCGATGCGGCAATCGGCACAACGCTTGATATTAAAGCCAAATCGGCAATACTTATGGAAGTAAACAGCGGTAATGTACTTTATGAAATGAATGCCGACGAGCAGTTGCCGCCTGCGTCTATTACCAAAATTATGTCACTGTTGCTTATTATGGAGGCGATTGACCGCGGTGAAATGTCGGTAGAGGACGTAATAACCGCAAGTGAGCACGCTTGCAGTATGGGCGGCTCGCAAATATGGCTTGAACCAGGCGAGACTATGACGGTAGATGACCTGCTTAAAGCGGCGGTTATAGCCTCTGCCAACGATGCAACTGTGGCTTTGGGCGAAGCGATTGCAGGCAGTGAAGAAGGTTTTGTGGCACAGATGAACACGCGCGCCGAAGAACTCGGTATGACGGGTACCCATTTTGTAAACGCTACAGGCCTTGATGCCGAGGGGCATATATCCACCGCGCACGACGTGGCTATTATGTCGGCAGAACTTATAAAGCACGACCTTATTAAAAACTACTCTACCGTATGGATGGATACCCTCAGAAACGGCGAAAGCGAACTTGTAAACACCAATAAACTGGTGCGATTTTACGAGGGTACCACAGGGCTTAAAACGGGTACTACCTCGGGCGCGGGATATTGCCTGTCCGCAACTGCTGAGCGAAACGGTTTGGAACTTGTTGCGGTTATTATGTCGGGCGATACTTCACAAGACCGCTTTAACGGCGCAAAAAAATTGCTTGACTACGGTTTTGCAAATTATGAGTATGTAAGTATAAAACCCGAACTTGACGCATCAGAAATCGACATAAAAAAAGCCACACAAAAAACACTAAAAATCAACGCACCGCAAAATTTTGGTATATTACTTAAAAAGAGTGACGCTAAAAACATTACTCAAAAGGTAAATTTAGAACAAATTGTCACTGCCCCCGTTAAAGAAAATGACGTTGTTGGCACGGTTGATTTTTATTTAGGTGACGAGCAGATAGGCTCGGTTGACATCGTCGCCTGTGAAAACGTGCCTCAAATGAACTTTTTAACCGCTTTTTTATGGATAATTAACGGATTATTGCAATAAAATCAAAAATTTTTTGTGAATATTTGTGTAATATACTTGCAAATCTGTATAAAATAATGTAAAATAAATTAAACAGAGTGGAATATTATCTTCTGCTTTAACTAAAATATAAGGATTGATTTGATGTCACTTAATTTCAGCAGTGCATATGCAAAAGATTTTATACGTGAAAATGACATAAAAGGATTGCTCGGTCAGGTTGCCGATGCCCACAAAACCGTAAACGAAAAAAGCGGTTTGGGTAACGACTTTTTAGGTTGGGTTGACCTTCCTTACAACTATGATAAAGAAGAGTTCGCTCGCATAAAAGCGGCGGCTAAAAAAATACAGTCTGACACCGACGTTCTTATCGTTATCGGTATAGGCGGCTCTTACCTTGGCGCTCGTGCAGCGATCGAGTTTTTAAAGGGACCCTACTATAACACCATTCGCGACGGCGTTCCCGAAATCTATTTTTCTGGCAACAGCATAAGCGGCTCTAACCTTTCTGATTTGCTTAAAATCTGTGAGGGCAAACGTGTATCTGTAAACATTATTTCAAAATCAGGCACTACCACCGAGCCTGCGGTTGCATTCCGTGTGTTCCGCAAACTGCTTGAAGAGCGTTACGGTGAAGAAGAGGCGGCTCGCCGCATTTATTGCACAACCGATAAGGCGCGCGGTACACTTAAGGCATTAGCCGATGAAAAGGGTTATGAGTGTTTTGTGGTGCCCGATGACGTTGGCGGTAGATTTTCAGTTCTTACCGCGGTTGGTCTTTTGCCAATCGCCGCAGCAGGTTGTGATATTGATGCGCTTATGGCAGGCGCACAGGCGGCTGCTACCGACTATAACGTAGCAGAGATTGAAAACAATCCTTGCTATCAATACGCGGCTTTGCGCAACGCTTTTTACCGCAAGGGTAAAGCAATTGAACTACTTGTATCTTACGAACCACGCTTTACAATGATGGCAGAGTGGTTTAAGCAATTGTTTGGCGAGAGCGAGGGCAAAGACAATAAGGGACTGTTCCCTGCTTCTGTTACTTTCTCAACCGACCTGCACTCTATGGGTCAGTTTGTACAAGACGGCGCTCGCATAATGTTTGAAACCGTCGTAACAATCGGTGATAACGGCAGTGATGTTGTAATTGAGAAAGAAGACAACGACGGCGACGGTCTTAACTTCCTTGCAGGCAAAACAATGTCATACGTTAACCAAAAGGCATTTGAGGGTACGGTACTTGCACACACCGACGGCGGTGTACCAAATCTTGTGATTTCGGTTGATAAAGCCGACGAGGACCATCTTGGCAGACTAATCTATTTCTTTGAAAAAACTTGTGCAATATCAGGTTATATGCTGGGTGTTAATCCATTTGACCAACCAGGTGTAGAAAGCTATAAAAAGAATATGTTTGCGCTTTTGGGCAAACCCGGTTATGAAGATATGAAGGCTGAACTTGAAGCCAGACTTTCAAAATAAAAGAGTAAAATAACCGTGACTCACGGTAAATATAAAGGAGTTGTTTTTATGATTAAACTTATTATCGGAAAAAAAGGTGCAGGCAAAACCAAGCGTTTAGTAGAACTTGTAAACAATGCGGCAGAAACCAGTCTTGGCAACGTTGTTTGTATAGAAAAGGGCGGCACACTTACATTTTCCGTTAGCCATAAAGCCCGTCTTATTTATGCTGATGATTTTTCAATCTGTGGTTATGATGAATATTATGGTTTGCTTGCAGGTGTAAAAGCAGGTAACAATGACATAACACACATCTTTGGCGATGCAACACTTCGCATTGGTTCACGCAACTATGATGAACTTGTCGCATTCCTTGAAAGACTTTCAAAGATTGACGACGTTGAATTTATATTCACAATTTCTTGCGACGAATCAGAACTTCCCGCCGAAGTTTTTGAAGTTGCTGAAAA
>CAYOVQ010000003.1:0-31896 GCA_964407485.1 uncultured Ruminococcus sp. | reverse complement strand
CATTCGGCGGTCGCCGCCTATAATCAATATGTTCATAAAACTCACACTGCCGTAAAAAAATTTAAGCGTCATAAATGTAATTCACTACATTTTATGGCGCTTTTATCGGTTTAGTTACATATTAATTTTAAAAGTTTTGATCGACGGTTAAGGGTGGGTTCTTTGATAACTTCATTCAGTAAAAATTCTAACTTTTCGCCTACCTGTTTACCGTCAAAACCCAAAGCAGTTATATCCTTGCCCGAAATATCAAGGTGTGATATTTTATATGGTTCACAGTTGATTACTATTTCATTAAGTAACACTTTGTGTTTTGAAATATCAATGCCCAATATACCGTGATAATAAAGCAAGACATCTGAAATCGTGTCAACGTCAGCAAGGTTTAATGCCTTTTTTATGCTTGTTTTATTGTCTTCAATAACATTTTGCGATAAGTAATTCATTTTAAGACAATAATCCTTAAAACCGTTACTGCATTTTAGCGCGTCAAGAGTGCATGGTAGATTGTTACTTGTAAGATTGAGCAAGGCAAAGGTTCGCAAGATTTCTCTGTTTTCAAGACTTGCAACACGGCTTAAATCAGAAGCCTTTAAAAAATAATCGGCAAGTGCTGCAGTTGCAAGCAAAGGGCGGATAATATCAGGATTTGTGCCGTTTGCTGTGTTTTGTAATTCAACAAAAATACGCTCTGCGCTTATATTTTTAAGTAACGGTGCACACTCTATTGCGGCATCAAAGGTTTGTTTTTCAATGCTGAATTCAAGTGTAGCGGCAAAGCGGAATAGCCTTAATATTCGTAGCGCATCCTCGCTAAAACGTGTTTTTGCATCTCCAACCGCTCTTAAAACTTTATTGTTAATATCTTCTTTTCCGCAAAAGAGGTCAATCAGACCCTCATATTCGTTATAGCACATAGCGTTTACGGTAAAATCGCGGCGGGCGAGGTCTTCGGTTACGTCACGCACAAAATTTACGCTTTGGGGGTGTCGGCTGTCGGTATAAACCGACTCTGTTCTAAATGTAGTAACCTCTATCGGTTCGCGCTCTGCAATTACCGTTATGGTGCCGTGCTTTAAACCTGTGGCTATGGTTTTATCAAAAAGATTTTGTGTTTCTTCTGGGGTGGCAGAGGTGGTAATGTCATAATCGTGAGGCTCTTTACCGCATAACAAATCACGCACACATCCGCCCACAATATAGGCTTTGTGTCCGTTGCTTATAAGAGTATCAAGTACAAATCTGATGTTTTGCGGTAAATCAAACTTCATTTTTTTTGCCTTTCTTAAAATAGGGGTTTATTTTTTGTCTCAAAAATAGTATAATATAAATAATTATGATTGTTTGAGGTGTTTTTATGAAAAAACAACTTGATATTGATAAATCCTTTTTAGATGCCCGTCACATCCATATGATAGGTATCGGCGGCAGTGGCATGTGCCCCATAGCAGAACTTTTGCTATCACGCGGATACAAGGTTACAGGCTCTGACAGAAGTGAAAACGCTAATGTTAATCGCCTTAAAACACTGGGCATTACAGTATACAACGAGCATACTGCCGATAATATAATCGGCGCTGATTTGGTAGCCTTTTCTGCGGCGGTGCCTGATACCAACCCCGAAATGATAGCGGCAGATAAAAATAATATACCTAAAATGGAACGCTCTGAACTGTTGGGCGCAATAACACGTTGCTATGATAACGTAATCGGTGTCAGCGGTACACACGGCAAAACCACCGTTTCCTCTATGATAACACAAATCTTGCTACTTAACAAGCAAAATCCTAACGCGGTTATCGGCGGCAAGTTGCCGATTGCAAAGTCTTCTTGCGTGGTGGGCGATTCGCAGACTCTGGTTTGCGAGTCTTGTGAGTTTGTAGACAGTTTTTTACAGTTTTCACCCGATATTACTGTTTTGCTCAATATTGATGACGACCATATGGATTATTTCAAGACTATGGAAAATCTTGAAAACTCCTTTAAAAAGTTTGTGTCTATGGGTAAAATCTGTTACGCTAACGGAGATGATGACAGGGTAAAAAATGTTGTGGCGGACATCAACTCAAAGGTTGTAAGTTACGGCTTTAATGAAGATAATGACTATTATCCGCAAAATATTGCGGCAGGTAAATACGGCTTTTGCTTTGACGTAATGCGTCGCGGCGAACAGGTGGGTCATCTTGAAATGCACGCACCTGGTAAACATAACATTTATAACGGTCTTGTATCGTTTGCTGTGTGTTATGAAATGGGTGTAGAGTCTGACGGCATAGCCGACGCTATATCTAAATTTACAGGCGCGGGCAGACGTTTTGAGTTTATTGGTGAAACAAGGGGTATTACCGTAGTAGACGATTACGCGCATCATCCAACCGAAATGATGGCAACCTTGCAGGCGGCAAAAACACTTGATTATAAAAAGGTTATTGTTGTTTTTCAGCCCTATACCTATTCGCGTGTAGCGCTATTGCGTGACGGTATGATTGAGGCTTTGTCGCTGGCAGATAAGGTGTTTATGACACCAATCGTTGCTGCGCGTGAAGAGAATGTCTACGGTGTAAAATCCGAAGATGTAACCGACATTTTGCCTGATGCGCAGGTTGTTGCCGATTATAATGAATTAGCAGACAAGATGATAGATGCCGCATCTGACGGCGACCTTATAATCACAATGGGCGCAGGTGATATCTATAAAGTGTCTCACATTATTTTGGAGAAATTAGGATGACTGAAAAACTTTTCGAGATTGACTCGTATATAAAAGAATTTACAGCAACTGTTTTAGATTGCAAGCCATGTGACAAGGGCTTTGCTGTCGCGCTTGACAAAACCGCCTTTTTCTATGAAGGTGGGGGACAAGCCTCTGACACAGGTGTTTTAGACGGCGCAAAAGTTTTTGACGTTCAGATTAAAGACGGTACTATATATCACTATACCGATAAATCTTTAAAGGCAGGCGACAGCGTTCAGGGCAAAATTGACTTTGACCGTCGATTTAACTTTATGCAAAACCATACGGGCGAGCATATTGTATCGGGCATAACCCACAAATTATACGGCTTTAATAATGTCGGCTTTCATTTAGGCGAAGATATGGTAACACTCGATTTTGACGGTGAACTTACAAGAGAGCAACTTGATGAAATAGAATATCTTGCTAACGTTAAGGTGTGGCAGAATTTGCCTGTTAAAGCATATTATCCAACAAAAGAAGAACTGCAACGCACCGACTATCGCAGTAAAAAAGAGATTGACGGCGCAGTGCGTTTGGTCGAAGTAAAAGATACCGATATTTGCGCCTGTTGCGCCCCGCACGTTAAAAACACCGGTGAAATAGGTGTTATAAAACTGCTTGATACCGAGCGTATGCGCGGTGGTATTCGCATAGTTTTAAAGTGCGGCGCATTTGCGCTTTCGGATTATAAAAACAAATATGAAAATGTATCGCAAATATCCTCGCTTCTTTCTGCAAAGCAGGAAAACACAGCCGATGCTGTTAGAAAGTTAGACGAAAAATGCACTTTTGCCAACCAAAAGATAAATGAGTTCAAAAAGAAAATTGCAGAACTTGCTATCGCTACAGCAAATGCTGATACAAACTGTGTTTTTACCGATGATTGCGATATGAAAGAGTTGCAACTTATTGCCGATAAATTACATAAAACCTACGGCGGAATAAAAGGCGCTTTTTCGGGTAGCGGCGATAATTACTCGTTTGCAATTTGCGGAGATGACGCCGAACTCCAAGAATTTTTTGCTGAATTTAAGAGCAAACTTAACATTCGCGGCGGCGGTCGAAACGGTATGGTACAGGGTACTGTTATCGCAACACAAGAAAATATAAAATTATTCTTTTAATTTAATTGTAGTTATGCTATAATATCTATTCGAGGTGTTTTAATGGATTGGACCGAAATCACGGCAAAAGTGCCGACCGATAAAACCGACGAGGCGGCGGCTATTGCCAATATGACCGTGCCTTACGGAATTTATATCGAAGATTATACAAATCTTGAAGCAGATGCCGAAGAGATTGCGCACATTGATTTGATTGATGAAGAACTTGTAAATAAGGATAGAACTCACTCGATAATTCATATGTACATTGCCGAAAGCGACAATGCTGTTGAGGCGGTATCTTATCTGCGTGAGCGTTTTACCGCTTGTGGAATTGAGAATGAAATTAATTGCGTTTTGGTTGATGATGCCGATTGGAACGAAAACTGGAAAAAGTATTTTAAGGCTTTTGAAATAGGTCAAAAATTAGCAATTTGTCCCAGTTGGGAAAAGTATGATAACCGTGATAACCGCACCATTATCAGTCTTGACCCAGGCGCCGCTTTTGGCACAGGCAGTCACGCGACAACCTCGCTTTGTCTCGAGATACTTGAAAAGCAGGTTACTAATGATACAACCGTGCTTGATATAGGTACAGGTAGCGGTATACTTGCTATTGCCGCCGATTTATTAGGCGCTAAGAGCGCTATCGGTGTAGATATTGATGCGCAGTCGGTAAAAACCGCTATCAATAATGCAGAAATTAACGATGTTAGTGACAAAACCGAATTTTTAGTCGGTGACCTTGCCGATAAAATAAGCGGAAAATATGATATTGTTTGCGCTAATATTGTCGCCGATGTTGTTATAAGACTGTTCGACAACGTTGCCGATTTTATGAAAGATGACGGTATACTCATTGTATCGGGTATAATTGATATGCGCGCGAGCGAAGTTGAAGCCGCCGCAAAAGAACACGGCTTTAAAATTTGTGAAAGTCTTACGCGTGAAGAATGGCACGCATATACATTAACAAAGTAATTTGGAGGAAAATTAATGCTTGAATTTGAGCAGTTAAAATTGCGCCTTGTTGCTAACCGTCAAGAAATTCACGACCTACGTGACGCAATAGGCTATGATAAACTAACCCGTGAAATTGAAGAACTTGAACAAAAGCAGGCGGCGCCTGGATTTTGGGATGATATCGAAAACTCACAGGCAGTTGTACAAAAAACAGGCAAACTAAAAAACAAGGTAGAGGAATATGACGGCATCTCATCTTCTTATGAGGACCTGTTAATTCTTATCGATATGGCAGACGAAGAAGGCGATGCGTCTATGGTAGATGAACTTACTTTATCTGTAGATGAACTTGAAAGCAAACTGTCGTCACTGCGTCTTGGCACTCTGCTTACAGGTGAATATGACGGTAACAATACTATCCTTACCTTCCATGCAGGTTCGGGCGGTACCGAGGCTATGGACTGGGTGTCAATGCTGGTGCGTATGTATACCCGTTGGAGTGAGCGTCACGGTTTCAGCGTTAAAGTGCTCGACTTTCTTGACGGAGACGAAGCAGGTCTTAAAAGCGCTACAATGCTGATTTCGGGCGAAAACGCATACGGCTATCTAAAAAGCGAATCGGGTGTTCACCGTTTGGTAAGAGTGTCCCCGTTTGACGCTTCGGGCAGAAGACACACATCATTTGCATCCCTTGAAGTTATGCCCGAAATCACCGACGATATGGATATCGAGGTACGCGAAGAGGATATTAAAATGGATGTTTTCCGTTCTTCAGGCGCGGGCGGTCAGCACATCAACAAAACCTCGTCTGCAGTGCGACTTACACACATACCGACAGGTATTGTAGTTGCTTGTCAGAATGAACGCAGTCAGTTTCAAAATCGCGAGCAGGCAATGCGAATGTTAAAATCTAAATTGCTTGAAATAAAAGAACGCGAACATCTCGAAAAAATTGAGGATATTAAGGGAGTTCAAAAAGAAATTACTTGGGGTTCACAGATTCGTTCTTATGTGTTTATGCCATATACTATGGCAAAAGACCACAGAACAGGCTTTGAATCGGGTAATATAAATGCCGTTATGGACGGCGATTTGGACGGCTTTATAAATGCATATCTTAAAGCCGCCTCAAAGGGCGAATTGCAACTTTAAGTAAAATGTCTGCAGAACCGTCTTTTGCGTGGTGCAGTATAAAATATCGGCATCTTCGTTTCAAAATGGCGCTGCGAACAATTTTCTTTTAAAGTTTTCTTGCAATTTTTTGTATTTTAAATTTTATAATAATTAAGGGTGACAAAAATGAAAAAATTAACAGCAATTTTACTTACGGCAGTTTTAATGATGGCATTTCTTACAGGTTGCGGCAAAGACCGCGAACTTTACAGCAAGGCAAATCTTGAAAAATATATAGAGTTAGGCGAGTACAAGGGAATAGAAATTGATACTTCCTCCGATGAATTTGCAGAGTACTATAACGAGATTTTTAAAAGTGATATCACTAATTACGGTCTTTATAAAGAACTAACAGAGGGTACTGTTGAAAACGGGGATACCGTAAACCTTGATTATGAGGGTAAGCTTGACGGTGTTGCTTTTGACGGCGGTACCGCTACAGGCGCAGATCTTGAAATAGGTTCTGGTACATTTATAGATGACTTTGAAGAAGAACTTATAGGTGTTGCCGTTGGTGAAACCAAGGACGTAACCGCAACGTTTCCGAATCCGTATACCAACAATCCTGACCTTGCAGGTAAAGAGGCAATATTTACCTGTAAAATAAACTACATCAATAGACCTATGACCGAACAAGAGGCTTACAGTGAAATGGATTTTGACTCTGTCGAGGATTATGCTGACTATATAATCAAACGCGCGGCAAAGCAATATTTACTTGACGCTGTATGCAACGACGCTAGAATTAGCGATTATCCCGAAGACGATTTTGAAACTTTAGGCAATGCAATTCTTGAATATTACACAGATGCGTATCAAACAGCGTACGGCGTTGATTTTGAGCAATTAATAGTTTCTAACGGTACGACGGTCGAAGAGTTTAAAAAAGAGACCGCTATCGAGTTTATGAATGTTAATATGGTAATGTATTACATATTTGACGCAGAAGAACTCGAACTACTTGAAAGCACACTTGAAAGTCAGAACATAGACCAACTCGCTATTGCCGAAAGTTATGCCGTTCAGGATACGGTTATGGAGTATCTGTTCGACAACGCAAAAATAAAATGATAAAAGTTTATTCAGCCCTTATTACAGAATTTACACAAGCAGACTATACAAGACAGTATAGTCTGCTTGACCGCGCTATAAGAGATAAAATAGACGCAAAAAAAAGCGACAAAGATAAGATGCGTTCGCTTGCGGGTTATATTTTGTTTTACCGTGGCGCGCTTGAATTGTACCAAAAAGCACAAGTTGAAATTAGATTTAACCAACACGGTAAGCCTTTATGTGATTTTTGTTTTTTTAGTATTTCGCATAGCGGCGACTATGTTTTTTGTGTGATTTCCAACGAAATTGTAGGTATTGATGTCCAAGAAATTAAAAATATACCGTCGCGGAAAAAATACAAATTTTTTAACGCAAAAGAGAATGATTATGTAAATTCAAATTCAAATCTTTTATCGGTTCGCTACACCGAAATTTTCACCAAAAAAGAAGCCGCCGTAAAAATGCTTGGCGAGTCACTGTCATATTGCAGATTTATTGATACATTTTCAGATGAATTTTTGTTTGAAACAGATATTAATGATTTTGTGCTTACAATTTGTAGGCAAAATAAGTAAATTATATAAACTTTGTATTAAAGTGATATATTTTAAATATATCACTTGCAAAATGCCAACTTTTCGTGTAAAATAGATGTATATGTGCAATGACAACAACTAACGAATTTCGATAAGGATGTGTAATATTATGTCAAACAGATTATTTCAGGCTGTAATTCATCAAATGAAAGATGCAATTGATAAAACTTTTGGCGTTATGGATGCCAACAACACCATTATCGCTTGCAGTGAACTTGGCAGAATAGGTGAGCAACTTGATGTTTCGATTATTCCTGTGGCAGAAGGTTTTACCGACGGCGGATACACATTTAAACCCGTGATTTCTTCGCAAGGTACCGATTACACCGTTTTTGTTGAGGGGACAGATATTATCTGCAACAAGTATGCGGTGGTTATTTCGGTTGCTTTTGCTAATATAAAAAATTATTATGATGAAAAATATGACCGCGGTAATTTTATCAAGGATATTATTCTTGATAACATTCTCCCAGGCGATATTTATATTAAGGCGCGTGAACTTTATTTTGACAGTGATGTTGCGCGCACGGTAATAATTATTCGCAATCTCGACGCAAGTGACGTTTCAATTTATGAGGTATTGCAAAACCTATTTCCCGAAAAAAACAAGGATTTTGTTATCAACATAAACGAAACCGACATTGCGCTTGTTAAAGAGACCAAGTCTGATATCGACCGCAAGGATATAGAAAATCTTGCATCGTCTATTGCAGATACTTTGTCGGGTGAATTTTACGTTCACACCGTTATAGGTATCGGTACTACCGTTAATAACCTTAAAAATCTTGCAAAATCGTTTAAAGAGGCGCAGACCGCTCTTGAGGTCGGCAAGGTGTTTGATAACGAAAAGACCATTATTTCTTATGATAATTTAGGTATTGCAAGACTTATTTATCAGTTGCCCACAACCCTTTGTGAGACCTTCTTAAAAGAGGTGTTTAAGCGCGGCTCTATTGATAATCTTGATCAAGAAACTTTGTTTACAATTCAGCGTTTCTTTGAAAACAATCTTAACGTATCTGAAACTTCAAGAAAACTTTTTGTTCACCGTAACACACTTGTTTACAGACTTGAAAAGATCAAGAAGATTACAGGTCTTGACTTGCGCGAATTTGACCACGCAATTATATTCAAAATTGCGTTAATGGTAAACAAGTATCTTAAAAGCAATCCGATAAAATATTAATTTGAAAGAGTGATTTTTTCTTATGTCTGAAGAGCTACTCGAACGCTTTGCGGAAAATGCGGTTCCCGCAGAGCCCGTAATAGAATTCAGGGGTGTATCTAAAACCTATCCCAGCGGCACACACGCTTTAGAGGATGTTAATATAAGAATAAACAAGGGCGAGTTTGTATTTGTTGTAGGTTCGTCGGGTGCAGGTAAAAGTACCTTTATGAAACTTATTATGCGTGAAGAAAAGGCAAACACGGGTATAATTACCGTAAACGGCTTTAACCTTACAAAAATGCCCAGAAAACAGGTGCCTATGCTTCGTCGTACAATGGGTATCGTTTTTCAGGATTTCCGTCTTATTCCTACAATGAATGTGTTTGACAACGTAGCTTTTGCAATGCACGTTGTAGGCGAGTCGGGCAGAGAGGTTCGTCGTGAGGTATCAAAGGCGCTTAGTAAAGTTGGTCTTGGTGACAAGGCGCGCTCTATGCCTATGCAACTTTCGGGCGGTGAGCAACAACGCGTAGGTCTTGCCCGCGCGCTTGTTAACGCGCCCGACCTTATAATTGCGGACGAGCCTACGGGTAACGTTGACCCTAATATGTCTTATGAAATTGTATCTCTGCTTACCGAGATTAATAAACGCGGTACCACGATTTTGATGGTAACGCACGACCATAACCTTGTTCGTGATTTTAAGCACCGTGTAATTATGCTTGACAGCGGCAGAATTGTTGCCGACAATGCAGCAGGAGGTGCCGAACAATGAAATTAAGCAGTGTAAGATACCTTATTAAAGAGGGATTTAAGGGCGCTTGGGCAAACCGTCTTATGTCTTTGGCATCGGTTGGTGTACTTGTAGCGTGTATGGTTGTAATAGGTCTTGCCATTGTTATTTCTGAGAACGTTACATTGGCTATCGGCAATCTTGAAAAGCAAAATGTTGTTATGGTTTATATGAAAGACTATAATTGGGCTCTTTACAGCGACACTTTATATGAGGCCGAAAGTACCGACAGCGCAGACACCGATACAGCAGATACTGCCGATGAAACCACCGACGAAACCGCCGATGACAGTGCAGATGAAAACGGTATAAAAGAAACCGATTATGTTATACATAATGAAGAAGAGGCTAAAGCGCTTTGCGATAAAATTTCCGCTATACCAAATGTTGAATCTGCCGAATACATTTCAAGCGAAGACGGTCTTGAAACAGTAAAGAAAAATATGCTTGACGGTCAGGAAGATTATTTTACGTTCCTTGACGACCAGTACGGCAATCCGATATCAGCGGCGGCAAAGGTTACTATGAAAGAGATGGCTTTGTTTGATGAAACCATAAAGCAGATAGAGGCTATTGACGGTGTAGACACTATACAGTCGCACGGTGACTTGGCAGAAAAAATAGACGCTATAAAACAGGGCATTTATGTTGCTGGCTTTTGGATTATTGCAATACTTATTATCATTTCACTTGTAATTGTGTCTAACACAATAAGAGTTACAATGTATAACCGCAAATTAGAAATCAGTATTATGAAAGCGGTAGGCGCTACCGATGCTTTTGTAAGAATTCCCTTTGTTATAGAGGGTGTGCTTATAGGTCTTATATCGGCAATTATATCCGAAGGTCTTATATACTTCTGTTACCGTGTTGCAACCGAAAAAATTTCGACAATGTTGGGTAGCGTAGTGGCTTTTGGTGATGTTGCGTTTAGTTTGTTGCTTGTTTTTGTAGTAATTGGTATGTTTGCAGGCGCGCTGGGTAGTGCTATTATGATTGGCAAATACTTAAAGCGTGAGGGCAGTGAATTTACTGCGATTTAAACTTTTTTGCGGCTTGTTATAAAGAAAGGAAATTTAATTTTATGAAAATCAGTTTAAAGCGTGTACTAACCGCTGTATTATGTATGGTAATGGTTGCTACATCGTCACTTTATACTGCGGCAGTTGACAAAGACCAACTAAATCAAGATATTGCAAGTCTTAAACAACAGGCAAGTGAGATTCAGTCGGAGATTAACCGATTAAAATCCGAAAAGAGCGATCAGGAGGCAATACTTGCCGCAATTCGCAAAAAGATTGCTAATACACAGGCGCAAATCGACCGATGCAATCAGGAAATTGCATCAATAAACTCTACAATTGCTACCAATAAAGCAGAAATTGCGGCTAAAGAAGCCGAGATAGAGGACGATAAACTTGCGTTCAAAAAACGCATCAGAGCGATCTATATGAGCAATTCTGACAGTTCGGTTCAGATACTTATGGGCGCCGAAGATTTTGCTGACTTTTTGCAACTTTCACAACTTACCGCCTCTGTTTCATCGCACGATAAGCGCCTTATGGAAGACCTTAAAGAAGAGATCGCTGCGCTTAACGACAAGATTGCAGAAAATGAAAAACTGCTTAACGAGCAGGTTTCTATAAAAAAGACTATAGACGAACAGCAAGACGAACTTGAAGCGCAGGAAAACGAGGCTGCTGAAATTTACAACGGCATAGCCGCGGATCAAGCAGCCGAGCAAAAGGATCTGGATGCTGTTAATGCCGAGATAAAGAAAAAGCAAAAACAATTAGAGGATTCTATTGCTAAACAAAGTTACAGCACATTTATAAACCCCAATTCAGGTCTGCAATGGCCTGTAAGCGGTTTCTTTAATATTTCAGCTCACTTTAAGAGCAACGATGCGGTGCATAATGGTCATCACAACGGTATGGATATTGCAGGCGGCGGTATTGCGGGTCAGCCTATACGCGCGGTTGCCGACGGTTATGTAACGCTTGTATACAACGGCTGTACACACAACTACAAAAAGTACGGTAATTGTTGCGGCAACGGCTACGGCAACTATTGTACGGTAAACCACGGTTCGCTTAATATAGGTGGCAGTACATCAAACTATGTAGCATATTATGCTCATGCTTCAAAGATTACTGTTTCAAACGGTCAGTATGTAAAACAGGGCGATATATTAGGCTATGTTGGTACTACAGGATGGTCTACGGGTTATCATCTGCACTTTGGTTTGCTTAAAAACGGCAGTTGGATAAATCCGTATCCGTTATTCTTCTAATATGAAAAGTCCTAAAAAAATCAGAATAGTGATGTTTGCGTTGCTGATTTTGTGGGCGGCATTTATATTTATTATGTCTGCACAGCCCGCCGAACAATCTTCACAGTTAAGCGGAGGTATAGTGTCAAAGATAGTGTCTGTGGTGTATTCTGATTTTGAAGATTTACCCGCAGAGCAAAAAACAGATATAACCTATACTGTCACTTTTATTGTAAGAAAGGTAGCCCATTTTTTCGAATATTCAATTTTAGGCCTACTTGCTTTTTTTACGGCAAATACATACAAAGAACACAAATTTGCCCTACGCATATTAACAGCGTCGATATTTTGTGTGCTTTATGCCGTTAGTGATGAGATACATCAGTATTTTGTTGTGGGAAGGGCGTGCAGATTTTGCGACATCTGTATCGATTCCGCAGGTAGTATTTTAGCAATATTTTTTCTTGCGTTAATTATATATCGCAAGAAAAAACGTAAGTCAGGTGAACTTAATGCGTAAGAAAACGTTGATTGAACAAAATCTGTCTTTGTTTGAAAATTTACAAAAAACACAGTCAGAATTAGCCGAACTAAAAAAACAACTCGGTCAGAATGCCGAAGAAATAAAGTCTTTAAGGGCTAAACTCGCTGAAAATGAGGCAGAAAAACAACAGCCCTTCACAGAACCTATGCGCCGACTTGAAGAAAAGGTTATAGCCAACGCTGCGCTTAAACCAGATATGGAATACGGTGCAACGGTTATAGGGCAGATAGTAATATCTGCGGCAGAATATAGCAATAAGTTGACCGTAGGCGGTGACGATAGCCGAAAAGAATTGGTAAATCTTATTTTAGGCAAGACCGAAATGGCAAAGGCTGAAATTTTAACGGTTATAGAAACGGCAGATGCTTTTGAAGTTAAATGCGCTAAAATAGATCAGATTGCCGCGGTTACAAAAGAGTATTTTGAAAGTGTTGCAGCGCAAATTGTATAGATTAAAGGGTATATGTCATAAGTAAGTTTAAAAGCCGATAGATTCAAAACTAAATCTATCGGTTTTTTCTATGTCTTTAAATAAACGAAAATATATGCAAATTGTGTTTCTGTAAAATCCAGCAACATCAATTTCTAAAACAGTTTTTGCAAATTCTTTTGATTTATCTCTTAAAAGGCATTAGTTAAAGTTATCACTTGGGTTTTATTATACATAAAACTTTTAGTTCTTTTAAGTTGTATTCCGACTCTGTCGGAGTGATATTATTATAAGGCAATAGTGATATTGAAACCTTACATTTTCAGTGTTGTTTTATCCGCCTGAAAAATTTGCCAAGCAAATGCTACTCGGTGTTAGCCGAATATTACTGCGAAGCAATATAACTCGCTGCAAGACGAATAAAACTGCCTAACATCCTTATGGAGCGTTGGGTAAAGCGTTTCCTTTCGATTTTAATAAAAAGTTTGCTTTTATGTTATTGACAATAGAGGAAATTGGTATTATAATATCGAATGTTAGTTTGCTAACAATATTTTTTATAAGGCGGTGTTTTATGCAAAGAGAAAGGCATTTAGGCTTTGAAATCAGAACACTTAACAATTATGTAAAACGCCTTGTGCAAAGCACAAAACCAAAAGAGTTTGCCGAGTCAACAGGTGTACACGGTTGGGCTATGAGATATTTTTATGAAAACCGTGACAAAGACATTTTTCAGCGAGATTTTGAGGCGCGCTTTTCGATAAGGCGCTCGACTGCTACAAATATGCTCAAGCTTATGGAAAAGAACGGTCTTATAACCCGTGAAGGCGTACCTTATGATGCAAGACTAAAAAAGATTGTTCTTACCGAAAAAGCAATTGAAATTCATAAGAAAGCAACTAAAAATATCGAAATGATAGAAAACACGCTGAAAAAGGGTATAACAGAAGAAGAGTTAGAGGCTTTTTACGGCGTGATTGATAAAATTAAGGCTAATTTGGAGGTAGAGGAATGATTAAGAAATTAGCAAAAAGCATACGCGAATATAAAACGCCAAGTATAATTACAATGCTGCTTATGGTAGGCGAAGTTGTTATAGAATGCCTGATACCTTTTATAACAGCACGTCTTGTAAATCAGATTAAAGCAGGTGTCGGACTTGATGTCTTGTTAAAAACGGGTCTTTTGCTTGTTGGTCTTGCTGTAATATCACTTTGTTGCGGCGGTGTGGCGGCTTTTACCTGCTCTAAAGCGTCGGCAGGCTTTGCGAAAAATTTACGTCATGATGTTTTCACACGTATACAAAGCTTTTCCTTTCATAACATAGATAAGTTTTCTACATCTTCGCTGGTAACACGTCTTACTACCGATATTACCCACGTACAAATGTCTTATATGATGATTATACGTACCGCAATACGCAGTCCACTTATGTTTGTGTTTGCAATTATAATGGCGTATATAATGGGTGGCAGTCTGGCAACGACCTTTGTGGTTGTAGTACCTGTCTTGATTTTCGGACTTTTACTGGTGGCAAGAACGGCTATGCCCGCATTCCGTCGTGTGTTTAAAAAGTATGACAGGCTTAATGAATCAATTGAAGAAAATGTCAGAGCTATGCGTGTTGTAAAGGGTTTTTCACGTGAAAAATATGAAACTAAAAAGTTTACCGATGCCGCTACCGATATTTGCAAAGATTTTACCAAGGCTGAACGCATAGTAGCGCTTAATGGACCAATAATGCAGCTTTGTATGTATTTTAATATGATTTTTGTGCTTATCGTAGGTTCAAAGCTTACTATTTCAAGTCAGGGTGCGCTGCTTGACGTTGGTCAGATTTCGGCAATGCTTACCTACGGTATGCAGATACTTATGTCGCTGATGATGCTTTCTATGATATATGTAACGCTTACAATGTCTATGGAATCAATGAAGCGTATCTGCGAGGTTTTGGACGAAGAGCCAAATCTTCACAACCCTCAAAATCCTGTTTATAGCGTTGCGGACGGTAGTATAGATTTTGAAAATGTAAACTTTAAGTATTCTAAAACCGCTAAAAGAAATGCTTTGTCGGATATCGATTTGCATATAAAATCAGGTATGACGGTTGGTATTATAGGCGGTACAGGTTCAAGTAAATCATCACTTGTGCAACTTATACCAAGACTTTACGATGTTACCGAAGGCAGTGTAAAGGTCGGCGGCATTGATGTTCGCGATTACGATATCAAAACACTTCGCGACAGTGTTGCAATGGTACTGCAAAAAAATCAGTTGTTTTCAGGCACAATAAAAGACAATCTGCGTTGGGGTAATGAAAACGCAACCGAAGAAGAAATGATAGAGGCTTGTCGCCTTTCGCAAGCGGATGATTTTATTAAATCTTTCCCCGACGGATATGACACATATATAGAGCAGGGTGGTACAAATGTATCGGGCGGACAAAAACAGCGTCTTTGTATCGCGCGCGCGTTGCTTAAGAAACCAAAGATTTTAATTCTTGATGACTCTACCAGCGCGGTTGATACCAAAACCGATGCGTTTATCAGGGCAGGTTTTAAAGAATATATACCCGAAACAACAAAGATCATAATTGCTCAGCGTATATCATCGGTTCAGGACGCTGATATGATAATAGTTATGGGGAACGGTTCTGTTTCGGCAGTAGGCAACCACGATGAACTAATGCAAAACTGCGAAATTTACCGTGAGGTTTATGAACAGCAAACAAACGGAGGTGATTTTGATGAGTAAAAAGCCTGTGATACAAGGCAAAGATATGCCGCGCGGACCTAAACCAAAGTTTAATCCAAATACCTTTAAGCGTATTATAAAAATGCTCTTCAAATTCTACCCTGTTATGATGCCGCTCACCATTGCGTGTATTTTGTTTTCGGCTGTAACTGCCGCAATGCCTGCGATTTTTCAACAGCAGGTAATTGCCGATATCGAAACATTTATTACAACGGGCGACTGGAATGCGGCAAAGCAGATAATTCTTCCTAAAATATTCATATTGATCGGTCTTTATATTGTTTCAATAATTGCCATAACGCTTTATAATCAGTTAATGGTATTTATAACACAGGGTTTTTTAAACAAAATGCGTTGTCATATGTTTGATGCTATGCAAAAACTGCCTATTAAATACTTTGACCAAAACAAACACGGCGATATAATGAGTCATTATACAAATGATGTTGATACTATGCGTGAATTGATATCAAGGTCTCTTCCGTCACTTTTGCAGGCTGTGGTAGTTGTTGTAAGCGTACTCGGTATTATGCTTTATTACAGTGTATGGATGACACTTGTAGTGTTGATAGGTGTAGCAGTAATGGCTTTTGTTTCAAAAAAAGTCGGCGGCGGTTCTGCCAAATTCTTTATGCGTCAGCAAAAGGCAATAGGCAAGACTGAAGGATTTGTTCAGGAAATGATGAGCGGTCAAAAGGTTATTAAGGTTTTCTGTCATGAGAAAGAATGCAATGAAGACTTTGACAAGGTAAATGAAGAACTGTTTAACGACAGTTTTCGCGCAAACGCTTACGCTAACTGTTTAGGACCAATTATAGGAAATTTGGGAAACATACTTTATGTTCTTGTTGCTACTGTCGGCGGTCTTTTGCTTTTAACGCAGGTGCCTAATATATCGATAGGCGCTCTTGTAAAAGGTAGCATAGGTGTGCTTACAATTGATATTATGGTGCCGTTCCTTAATATGTCGCGTCAGTTTACAGGCAACATAAATCAGGTAACACAACAGATAAACACCGTTGTTATGGCTATGGCAGGTGCCGAGCGTGTATTTAATCTTATAGACCAAAAGCCAGAGGAAGACCAAGGCTATGTAACGCTTGTTAATTGTGAGGTCGATGCAGACGGCAATATAAGTGAGACCGACAAACGTACAGGTCACTGGGCTTGGAAACATCCTCACGGTGACGGTACACTCACATATACCTTGTTGCAAGGCGATGTTCGTATGACTGGCGTTGATTTTGGTTATGAAGAGGATAAACTTGTGCTTCACGACGTCTCCGTTTATGCAGAGCCCGGTCAAAAGGTAGCATTTGTCGGCGCTACAGGCGCGGGTAAGACCACCATAACAAACCTTATAAACCGCTTTTACGATATTGAAGACGGTAAGATACGCTATGATGGCATAAATATCAACAAAATTAAAAAATCAGATTTGCGCCGCAGTCTTGGTATAGTTTTGCAAGAAACCAACCTGTTTACTGGCACCGTTATAGATAATATCCGTTACGGCAGACTTGACGCTACCGATGAGGAATGTGTTGAGGCGGCTCGTCTTGCGGGCGCTGATGATTTTATCTCACGTTTACCGCAGGGTTACCAAACCGAACTTTCAAACAACGGTTCCAACCTTTCACAAGGACAGCGCCAACTTATAGCAATCGCGCGCGCGGCCGTTGCCGATCCACCGGTTATGATAATGGACGAGGCAACCTCTTCAATCGATACCCGTACCGAAGCGATAGTTCAGCGCGGTATGGATAAACTTATGGAGGGCAGAACGGTGTTTGTAATAGCGCACCGCCTTTCAACCGTTATGAATTCTGACGTAATAATGGTGCTTGATCACGGTCGTATAATTGAGCGTGGCAGTCATACCGACCTTATCGCCCAAAAAGGCACATATTATCAACTTTATACAGGCGCGTTTGAACTTGAATAATTCACAACTCACAACGCATAATGCAAAAATATAATTATTAAGCGTATCATTAATTTTGAGGTAATCCGTTTTGGCCTGCGGATTACCTCGTTTTTTATTTGTATAAAAATATTGAAAATTGTGTAGAAATATGGTATTATATATTGAATAATTATTACTCTTAAAAGGTGGTGAATTTATGTCTGTAAAAAAATGGATTGTGGGCGCGCCCGACCGTGAAAGAGCAAAGTTGCTTGCCGAAGAGTGTGATATAGATCCGTTTGCCGCTCTTATTGCTGTAGGTCGCGGTTTTGATGACGAGGGTGAACTCGAACTGTTGCTTTGTGATGAGCCTATACTTTGTGACCCGTTAGAACTTGCAGACATAAGAATCGCCGCTGATTATATAAACAATGCTATTGCTTCGGGTGTAAAAATTGCTGTGTTTGGCGATTATGACTGCGACGGTGTTGTGGCAACCTCCTTACTTTATGATTACCTTGTAGGCAGAGGGGCTGATGTTGTAGCATATATACCCGACCGTCTTGATGAGGGTTACGGTATGAACAATGACGCCGTAGAAAAACTTGCCGCACAGGGCGTAGGACTTATTATAACTGTGGATAACGGTATTTCTTGCGCAGATGAAATCGCCTATGCTGAAACATTAGGTATAAAAACCGTAGTTACCGACCACCATTTGCCGCCCGAAGTTTTGCCCGATGCAGTGGCAGTGGTTGACCCGCATCGCAAGGACTGTCCGTCTACCTTTAAGCAAATTTGCGGTGCCGAGGTAGCATTTAAACTTGTTTGCGTTCTTGATGATAAAGAGCCTGAACAGATGCTACCCCGTTATGCAGATATATTGGCGGTTGCTACCATAGGTGATGTTATGCCGCTTGTTAATGAAAACCGTTCCATTGTAAAAATGGGTATTAAAAAAATAAAAACTGCATCAAATACAGGTCTTGCCGCTATACTTAATATGGCAGGTATTGACCGCAATGATATTGATGCTACTAAAATATCTTTTGGTATTGTGCCGCGTATAAATGCCGCAGGTCGTATGGGTAGCGCATATCGCGCGTTCGAGTTGCTTACAAGCAGCAGCGCGATTGATGCACTCAGAATGGCAGGTCCTATCGACGACGATAATGTGCGCCGTCAGCAGATTGAAAAGGATATTTTTAAAAATGCCGTTAAGAAGATAGAGGATAACGGTTATCAACACAATCGTGTTATTGTAATTTCGGGTGAAAATTGGCACTTTGGTGTGTTGGGCATAGTGGCTTCGCGGCTTTGTGAACGTTACGGTAAGCCTGCGTTAGTTTTGTCTAACGAAAACGGTGTTGCGCACGGTTCGGGTCGCAGTTTTAAAGGTTTTCATCTTTATGATGCATTAAGTAATTGTAGCGATATACTTGTAAAATACGGCGGTCATGAGTTAGCGGCAGGTGTTAGCGTAAATGCAGAAGACATTGACGCTTTCAGGCAAAATATAAATGCTTATGCGGCAACACTGCCTACGGAAGTACCCAGCCTTAATATTGATTTCCGTCTTAACCCTGCGGGTATGAGTGTCGATATGGCATTCGCTATCAAAACACTTGAACCTTTTGGTTCGGGCAATCCAACACCAATTTTTGGTATATTTGGTGTAACGCTTGAAAAAATAACAGCAATAGGCGGCGGAAAACATTTAAAACTGCTTTGCCGCAAAAACGATAATGCTTTTCAAGCGCTTCTTTTTGGCGTCACTGCAGAGCAGTTTTGCTTTGCTATCGGCGATACGCTTGATCTGGCTGTAACGCTTGACGTCAATTTGTATCAGGGGCAGTATACGCTTTCTGTACAGATTAAGGCAATAAAAATAAGCAACGTTATCGACGACGCGTATTTTGAAAGTCGTCAGCAGTATGATGACTTTGTGTCGGGTAATAGTACAGACTTTAACGCGATTTTTCCTAACAGAGCAGAGGTAGGCAGTATATATAAACTCATAAACGCAACCCCCGTTAAAGCAGAGCGTTTAAAGCATATAGATACACAAATCGGCTATGCCAAAACACAAGTAGCCGTAAACACGCTTTGTGAACTGGGGCTTATATCACTTAACAACGGTGTTTTTGTAAGCCACAACACACAGCAAAAAAATGATTTAATGAATTCGGCAACGTATAAAAATCTTTACGAAAGGGTGAATAACGGTGAATGATGCGGCAATCCGCGACTATAACGCGCTTTTAGAATGTATGAAAAATCAGGGCGGCAGTTATGATATTGCCCTCATAGAAAAGGCTTTTACCTACTGTGTAGAACATCATCAGGGTCAAAAACGTCTTACAAACGAAGAATACTATATTCACCCATTTAACGTTGCAAAAATTATTGTAACGCTTGGTATGGACAGTCAGTCCATAGCCGCGGCGCTGTTGCACGATGTTGTAGAGGATACCGACGTTGAGATTGATGAAATCAAACGTCTTTTTGGCGAGGACGTGGCGCTTTTGGTAGACGGTGTTACCAAAATTGGCAGACTGTCTATTACGTCAAAAGAACAGCAACAGGCTGAAAGTCTGCGAAAAATGCTTATCGCTATGGGTAAGGATATTCGCGTTATTATCATAAAACTTGCCGACCGTCTTCACAATATGCGCACACTTGGCGCTATGCCCGAACAAAAACAACGCGACAAGGCGCTTGAAACACTTGAAGTGTATGCTCCTATTGCGCACCGTTTGGGTATTCGCCCTGTAAAAGAGGAACTTGAAGACCTTGCTATTAAGTATCTTGATCCCGTTGCCTACAATGAGATTGAGGAACTTTTAAAGGTAAGAAAGCATCAGCGCGTACAAATTCTTGAAGATATCGAAAAACGTATAGAAACACGTCTGAAAAAAGAATTGCCAAATGTTAAAATGTCTTTTCAGGGACGTGTTAAGTCGATACACGGTATCTACCGCAAAATGTATGTTCAAAACCGTGATTTTGACGAAATATATGACGTTTATGCTATTCGTGTAATCACCGACACGGTGGCAGACTGCTATAATATTTTGGGTATAATGCACGATATGTTCAGACCTATACCAAATAGGTTTAAGGATTATATCTCTACACCAAAGCCCAATATGTATCAGTCACTTCATACCACTGTTATCAGCCGTGAGGGCGTGCCTTTTGAGATACAGATTCGCACATTTGAAATGCATCATACGGCAGAGTTTGGTATCGCGGCGCACTGGAAGTATAAAGAGGGTATTACAGGTACCGACAAATATATGGAGGACCGCCTTGCTTGGATAAGACAGGTGCTTGAAACATCAGACGTTTCGGGCGATGCGTCAGAGATTGTTCGCACCATAAAGGTAGACCTTTCTCAAGAAGATGTTTTTGCCGTAACACCACGCGGTGACGTTATAAATCTGCCCGTGGGCTCTACTGTGGTAGACTTTGCTTTTGCTATTCACTCTGCCGTCGGCATTAAAATGGTGGGTGCTAAAGCAAACGGTAAAATAGTACCCATAAATCACGAAATCAAGACGGGCGAGGTAATTGAGATACTTACCACCAATCAGGCGGGACACGGACCCAGCCGCGATTGGATGAATATCGCAGTCACTAACTCTGCAAAGGCAAAAATACGCTCTTGGTTTAAAAAAGAAAGACGCGCCGAAAATATCGAGCAGGGTAGAGACGACCTTGAAAAAGAACTTCGCCGCAACAACATAAACTTTGGTGAAAAGGAATACGAAGAATATATCGATGACCTATCCCGACGTATGCGTTTTGCCGATAGTGAGGAGTTTTATGCCGCAATCGGCTATGGCGGTGTGCTTATTTCAAAAATACTGCCTCGCATACGTGAGGATTATAACAAACGCACAAGCGCCGCAAAAACGGTCGAAATCAAACCGCTTGCACCTAAAAAACACGTTTCTTCAGAGGGTGTTATTGTTGAGGGTATTGATAACTGCCTTGTTAAACTTTCAAAATGTTGTGCGCCTCTGCCCGGTGACGATATAATCGGTTTTATAACCCGTGGACATGGTGTGTCTATTCACAAATGTGACTGTAACAATGTTCCGCGCGATATTTCAAAAAGCGCCGAGCCAGACCGTTGGGTTAATGCTCATTGGGATAATGTAAGAAGCGAAAGTTTTACATCAACTTTGCAGATATCTGCCATCGACCGCGAGGGACTTGTGGGCGACGTTATGAATACGGCTTATAATATGCGACTTGCCGTTCACGCAATAAGCGCGCGTCAACTTAAAGGTGGTAACAGCGTTATTCACATTAACATCAGCGCCGAAAGCGTTGAGCATCTGCGTAGTATAATTGCGCGTATGGAAAAGATTTCAGGCGTATTCAGCGTAGAAAGATTGGTGCAGTAGTATGAGAGCTGTAATTCAAAGAGTAAAAAACGCATCAGTAGAGATAAACGGTGTTATTGCGGGCAGATGCGGCATAGGTTATATGATACTGTTTTGCGCGGTAGATGGCGATAGCGAAAGCGATATAGAACTTCTTGCCCGCAAAACCGCAAATCTTCGCATATTTGAAGATGCTGACGGCAAAATGAATAAATCTATACTTGATATTGACGGTGAGATTTTATGCATATCGCAGTTCACTTTGGCGGCAGATACAAAAAAAGGTAACCGTCCGTCTTTTATAAACGCTATGGAGCCTGTAACCGCAAACAAGTACTATGAAATGTTTTGCGCGGCACTTAAAGCAAACGGCGTAAAATGCGTAGAAACAGGTGAGTTTGGCGCAGATATGCAGGTAAGTCTTGTTAATGACGGACCCGTTACAATAATTCTTGATACAGATGTATGGAATAAAAAGGGATAAATATGAAGGTTGATTTTTTACTTACAGGGCATCTTGCCACATACAGTAACTGTTACGGTGTTACTACCGATAAGGCGGCTATTGTTATAGACCCAGGCAAATATACACCCGAACTTGCGCAGTTTTTTAAACGCAACGCAGACAAAACCCGTCTTATACTTATCACTCATGCGCACTATGACCATATCGGCGGTGCCGCTCAATTAAGACAGGAAACAGGTGTCAAAATCGCCATAGGCAAAAACGAAGAGTTTGCCTTGTCTGATAAGGCGTATAATCTGTCGGGAAGATTTACACCCCCAATCCCCGCATTTAATGCCGACTACACAATAGAAGACGAAGAAGAATTTACAGTAGGTGACATTACTGTAAAAGCATATGAAACATCGGGGCATACGCTGGGCGGAATGTGTTATTTGATGAATGAATGTCTTTTTAGCGGTGATATGCTGTTTTATGAAACGGTAGGCAGAAATGATTTTCCAGGCGGCGATATTAATGATATGAAAGCATCGCTTGACCGAATAATGTGGCTTTTCGACGATGAGATAAAGGTATATTCGGGTCACGGAGAAATGACTACTATAGGTCACGAAAGAAAGTATAATCCATATTTAAGGTAGTTTAATTACTATTTCTTATTTTTTCGAAAGGAGAAATTTACAAAATTGAAACTTTGTAACATAGGTCACAACTTTGACTATGAGATGGAAAAGTTGATACGTCTTTTTCTTCCTTTTGAAAAAATAGAGGTGCTTCACACCGTAGAGCCCGATACAAAATTTGCCGTATGTGAGGTTTTGCAAAGCGGCAATGATACTTGTGTTAAGGTTAAATTGGTTTTAGAAAACGATGAGGCAGAGTTTTTTGCAGTAGTTGACGGTAGCATACCCGATACAAGAAAAGAAACACAACACGAATTAGGCAGGCAACTTCTTTACTGCTTTGAAAAAATTACGTCCTACCGTCCCGATTGGGGTATACTAACGGGTGTACGTCCTGCAAAATTATTTTTACGTTATTGCAAAGATTACGGCAACCAATATGCTGAAAACTTTTTTAAAAATAAGTTTTTGGTAAGCGATAAAAAACTGGATTTATGCAAAAAGGCGGTCAAGGGTGAGGAAAGCATAATTGCTTTATCAAGCGATAATTCTTTTAGTCTTTATTTGTCGGTGCCGTTTTGCCCTACGAGATGTTCGTATTGTTCGTTTGTATCACATTCTGTCGAAAAAGCACAGGATATAATTCCGCAGTATGTTGAACTGTTGTGTAAAGAACTTGAAATTACGGCTCAAATAGCAAAAGAGCAAAATTTGCGGCTCGAGACGGTTTATATGGGCGGCGGTACACCTACCACCCTTAATGCAGAGCAGTTAAACAAGGTGCTTGCCACCGTAAGACGCTGTTTTGATATGTCTGCCGTTCGTGAGTTTACCGTAGAGGCGGGAAGACCCGATACGATAGATGCACAAAAACTGCTCGCAATCAAGCAAAACGGTGTTACGCGTATCAGCATCAATCCGCAGACTATGAACAACGCAGTGCTTGAAGCGATAGGACGAAAGCACACGGCAGAAGATACTGTTAAGGCGTTTGCACTTGCAAGACAAATTGGTTTTGACAATATCAATATGGATTTGATTGCAGGCTTGCCTACAGATACGTTTGATAGTTTTAAAGATACGCTTAGCGAGATATTAAAACTTGACCCCGAAAGTGTGACTGTACATTCACTTTCATTGAAGCGAGCATCAACCCTTAACGTCACAGGTCAACACGGCGATATATATTTGGGCAAGGAAGCCGCACAAATGGTTGATTTTTCGCGAGAAATTTTAACAAAAAACAATATTTTACCATATTATATGTACAGACAAAGCAAAACGGTGGGCAACCTTGAAAACGTAGGTTATGCAAAGCAAGGTTTTGAAGGACTTTACAATGTTTATATTATGGACGAAACACACACAATACTTGCGTGTGGTGCATCGGCAGTAACAAAACTTAAGGACAAAACGCAAAAAAACATAAAAAGAATATTCAATTTTAAATATCCGTACGAATACATAAGTGGGTTTGATGAACTTATATCACGCAAAACAGAAATAGGTGAGTTTTATGATAAATACTTTAAATGAAATTAACAAAAAAGCAGTTCAGTCACCTTTGGAATTTATTAAAGAGTGTAACGCGGATTATTTAAAAAACATTACAGATATTGCAAAACGTATAGAGTCGGATGATGACATTATAATCGTGGCAATCGCAGGACCTTCGGGTTCGGGTAAAACCACTACGGCTCACATATTGCAGGATAAATTAGAAGAACTTGGCGAAACCACCGCCGTAGTATCGCTTGACGATTTTTATCTCCCAGCCGATAAATTGCCACGCTTACCCGACGGCAGTGCGGATATTGAGTCGGTCAATTCACTTGATATAGCCGTTATAAAAGAATGCTTCGGGCAGATAATAAAAGACGGTACGGCAAGTCTGCCTAAATATGATTTTAAAACAAAGTTAAGACTAACAAATGCAACACAACTTAACATAGGCAACCACGGTATAGTAATTGTTGAGGGGCTTCACGCGATGAACCCACTTATAACTGATTTGGTGCCGCGCAAAAACATTTTAAAGATATACATCAGCGTTAATCGCTCGGTTGACGACAACAACGGGGTGCAGATGCTATCCAGCCGTCAGATAAGACTTATTCGCCGTGTACTTCGTGACGACCGTTTTCGCGGCGCTACCGCTACCGAAACTTTGCATCTTTGGAACAACGTTATCGATGGTGAGCGAAAATATTTGTACTGTTTTAAAAATACTGCGGACATTCATCTTGTAACATTTCATCCGTATGAGTTGGGTGTTTACCGTGAGCGTTTTTGCAAGATGAGAAGCACAGTTCATAAAAATGCGCCTTGTTATGAGTATTTTATTGATACGGCAAACGCGCTTGAACGTTTTAATGCTATTGACAGCGATTTGGTGCCTGCTGATTCGCTTATACGTGAATTTATCGGTGACCTTAACTTGTAAAACGGTTTAATGTATGATAAAATAAAAATGACATATTTTATTACAATTTAATTCAGGAGGTATTATACAATGGGATTTTTAGATGATGCTATAAACAAAACAAAAGAGGTATTCGACGTTGCTTGCAAAAAGACCGATGAGGTAGTAACGGTAGAAAAACAAAAATTTAATATTGCTTCGCTTAAATCAAAGCGCGAAAAAGACTATGCAGACCTTGGCAAGGTTTATTTTGAACTTGTAAAAGATAGCGCAGATTTAACCGATGAAGTCAGAAATCTGGTAGACGCTATTACCGAAAAGAACGAGGAAATTGCTCGACTTAATGAAGATATTCAAAACATAAAAAACAAGCGTGTTTGCCCCAAATGTAATGCAAACGTTGATGTAAATTCGGTTTATTGCAATAGTTGCGGCGAAAAACTTGATTAAGGAATAAAAATGAAAAATTTTAAAATAGGCATAGTTGTTGCCGATTATGATGAGTACGCGCCTTTTGCGCAGACGCTATCGGCAAATACAACAGAGTATAAATATTTTAACCGCAAAGCAATAAACTTTGATATGGGTAATGCCAGCGTTATATGTATTAATTGCGGCATAGGCAAGGTAAATGCCGCCACAGCCGCTACACATCTTGCAGATATAGGATGTACATACATTCTTAATTTCGGCCTTTCGGGCGGAATTAGCGGTGTAAAACGCGGCGAGGTTGTTCTGCCTGATAAATTTTTAGAACACGACTTTGACCTTACGGGTATAGGTTATAAACCTTGTGAAAAACCGTCGCAAAAATATATCTATGATGCAGATAAAACGCTTTTACAAAAAGCGCAGTCGGCAATAGGCGAGTGTGAACACGGCACCGCAGTTTGCGGTGACAGGTTTATCTGCTCGGCTTCAGACCGCGATTTCTTGCGCGAAACATTTTCGGCTACTACCTGTGATATGGAAACCGCGGCAATAGCGTCTGTGTGCGATATGGCGGCTATTCCGTATTTAAGTCTTCGCCGAGTGTCTGATGATGCGGGTGACGATGCATACGCAAGTTACAGCGATATGAATATAGGCGAGGGGCAGACATTGTCACAGGTGTTTTTTAAAGTTCTTGATGTTTTATGTAACGAGGTAGGTTAATAATGCAGGAAAAGAAAAGAAAACAACAAAGTTTTGAATATGGCGCAATAATACTGCTTTGCTCAACAATGCTGGTTAAAGTGATAGGCGCAATATTTAAAATACCACTCGGCGACGAAAAACTTTTAGGCGATTTAGGCTTTGGGTATTTTTCGTCTGCGTATGATTTGTTTCTACCCATTTATACGCTTGCAATGGCTGGTCTGCCTATTGCAATTTCGCGCGTTGTGGCAGAAAAAATGGCACAGGGCAGATATAATGACGTAAAAAAAGCATTAAAGGTTACAAGCAGAATTTTTATTGTAACGGGTCTTACGGCGGCCGTTATAATGCTCTTGCTAATAAAACCTTTTGTTAGTCTAACAGATGCTACAGGCAAGACGGTTTACAGCATTTATGCAATAGTGCCGTCACTGCTTTTCTGTTGTATAATGTCAACCTATCGCGGTTATTATGAAGGTTTACGTAATATGTATCCAACTGCGCTTTCTGATATTATAGAGGCGCTCGGCAAATTGATTTTAGGTCTTGGATTTGCGTATTTAATATTAAAGTTTACAAACAACGTTGCTTATGCCGCCGCAGGCGCTATGTTGGGTATTACGGTGGGCGGCGCGGCATCGGCAACATTCTTGTATCTTCGTTATAAAATCAAAGGTGACGGAATTACAGCACAAGAGTTGGAAGAAGCCCCCGTTGCCGAAACGGGTAAATCAATCGCCAAAACCTTAATTGTTATTGCTATACCGATTGTTTTAACGTCGCTTGCAAACAGTGTGACGTCATTGGTAGACGTTACTATGGTAAAATGGCAACTTAACCGCCTTGTAGAAAGTTCTGCTGATGTAATACGAAATATGTATGAAACCTCTATCGCGGATTACGATGTGTTGCAGATTGAAAAGGGATTGCCCGTACTTGCCAATGCCGAAATTCCTACGTTTCTTTATGGTATAAGAGGAAAAGCCTTTACACTTTATAACCTTATTCCAACCATTACATCAGTATTGGGCGTAAGCGCATTGCCTGTTTTGGCTTCATCGTGGACTAAAAAAGACAAGCAACAGATAAAGCGCAATATTGAATCACCAATTAAATTCACCGCGCTTATTTCAATGCCTGCAGGATTTGGATTTTTATTCTTGGGTAAAGAGATTATGGCGCTTGTTTACAACACCACCGCTTCTTACGAAATAGGCGGTACAATGCTTCGTATTTACGGTCTTGCGGCAATGTTTGCAGGCCTTGCAATTCCTATGACAAGTATGTTGCAATCAATCGGTAAAGAGGGAATTTCTTTGCGCAATGTTGCCATAGGCGCAGTGCTTAAAGTTATAGTTAACTTTATTTTTGTGGGCATACCATCAATCAACATTCAGGGCGCGGCAATAGGTACGTTTGTATCATATCTGTTTATATTTGTTGCTAACCTTTTATCGCTTATTAAATACACGGGTGTTAAACCAAATATTTATAAGACTATCTTAAAGCCCTTTATTGCGGCACTTGCCTGCGGACTTTCTACCTTGATTTTAAATTTAAGTTCTATGGGTAAAATCGGCACCGTGCTTGAAATTGCGGTTGCTGCAGTTGTGTATTTTGCGGCGCTTGTGATACTTAATACATTTGAGCCCGACGATGTTTTGTCATTACCAAAGGGTGAGAAATTATTAAAATTATTTACAAAACTTAAAATAATAAGATAATTATAGTGAAAAATGCACAAAAACAATAGTTTGAATTTAACGAAATTTAATAAATCTATTAAAATCTGTTGATTTTTTTGAAAGATAAGTTATAATTAATAAAGACGTTTGAAATTGTTTTTTAAACGCTTGCTATTCTGGTGTTAACCACTTTAAGAAAACCAAAAATATTCAGGAGGTTCTAACAATGAACAAAAAAGAATTAGTAGCAGCAGTTGCAGAAAAAGCAGGTCTTACCAATAAGGATGCAGCAAATGCAGTAGCAGCAGTTATTGATGCTATTACTGATACTCTTAAGGCAGGCGACAGCGTGGCTCTCGTTGGCTTTGGTACATTCTCTGTAAAAGATCGTGCAGCACGTGAAGGCATCAATCCTCTTACAGGTAAGAAGATTAAGATCGCTGCTTCAAAGGCTCCCGCTTTCAAGGCTGGTAAAGCTCTTAAAGACGCTCTCAACTAATTAAAAAAATTAGTAAAAAATGAGCCGCCGATTTTGGCGGCTCATAGTTTTTGTAAAGGAAGAAATTATGCGACTTGATAAATACTTAAAGGTATCGCGAATTATAAAGCGCCGCACCGTTGCAAACGAGGCCTGCGATGCAGGCAGGGTAACTGTAAACGGCAGAGTAGCGCGCGCATCGCTTGATATAAAGGTCGGCGATATTATCGAAATATCGTTTGGCGTTCGAAACGTTAAGGTGCAGGTGACCGATGTCAGCGAAACCGTGCGCAAAGATGATGCCGCTTCGCTCTATAAAATAGTTGAATAACAAAACCGCCTCACAAATATATTTTAGTGAGGTGTTTTATTTTGGACGAAAATACAAATATTTTACAAAATGTTATAATTGAAAGTAGAAAAAAACTAAATCTGTCAGGTGTAAAGGATGTAGCGTCTTTTGACGATGAAACCATTCTGCTTGAAACCGTTTTAGGTAAGATGACTGTTAAGGGTGAGGGTTTGCATATTGAGAGTTTTAATACCCAAACAGGCGATCTGTGTGCTACGGGTAAGATTTATGCAGTAGTATATATGTCTGATGCGAAGTTATCGGGCGGATTCTTGTCGCGTATTTTTAGATAATATGTGGGAAATAAACATTACCGATCAAATCATTACTTTTGGTTTATCTTTGTGTTTGGGCGCATTGTTATGCGTGTTTTATGATATAATACGTGCTTTGCGCAAGGCGGGATTTAATTCATTTACAGCAGTCTTTTTTACCGATATAATTTTCTGGCTTTTTTCTGCATTTGTAACCTTTATTTTTTTAATAGTTCGTACCAACGGCGAGATAAGAGGTTATGTATTGTTAAGCGAACTGTTGGGCTTTATTTTATTTCGTATCAGTTTATCAAAATTGTTGTTTAAAATGTTAAGTTTTATTTTTGTTTGGGTAACAAAAATAAAAGATATAATTTATACAAAAACATATCTATGTTTTGACAGAATAGAGGCGATAACTTTAAAAATATTTTGCAAAGGGTTTATTTTTTTAAAAAGAGCATTAAAAAGTGCAAAAAAACTCTTGAAAAAAGTGTTATGTCTGTTGTATACTAATAAAAATAATGAAAATACGGAGAATGTTTTAAATGAAACAAAAACCGAAACGTAAAAAAAGTGTCCTTGTGCGACTTATCGTTTTGGGTGTGGCTGTGTATATGGTGGCAACACTTGTGGGCCTTGGCAATGATTTGGCTGAAGCAAAAGTCGAACTTGAAAAACACGAAAAACAACGCGATATGTTACAACTTACCATCAATGAATATAAAGCGTTGCTTGAAAGCGATTCGCATGACGCTATAATTGAAAAAGCGGCAAGGGAACGACTGGGATACGTTTATTCGGATGAAGAAATATATATCGATATTTCGGGAAATTAGGGGGATTTTGTAAATAATGCAACTCAAAGTTGGCGACATAGTAGAGGGTAAGATTACATCTATAACATCATTTGGTGTTTTTGCGGATATAGGTGACGGTCTGTCGGGTATGGTGCATATTTCTGAAGTGGCAAGAAACTATGTCAACGATATCAACGAACACGTAAAAATAAACGACGTTCTTAAAATGAAGGTTTTGAATATAGGCGAGGATGGCAAGATATCTTTAAGTATCAAGCGCGCTCTTCCGCCCGAAAAGAAAAATGACGAGGCTCCCCGCCGCGAGCGCAGAAGCGCGCCGCAAAAGCAGGGAATAGATTCTACATACACTTGGACTCCTAAAAAGAGCGAGCCTGCAAGTTTTGAAGAAATGATGAATCGCTTTAAACAGACAAGCGATGAAAAGTTTTCAGACCTCAAACGCAAAAACCCCGAAGCCAAGCGTACCAAACGCGGCAGCGGCATAAGATAAATTTTTATGGGCGGATTTCCACCGCGCTTTTTAGTGGCGGAAACTGCCCTTTGTTTTTTAGAAGACAAAATTGGAGATTTTATGAGAGAAATTTCAGTTGATTTAATTACCTATACAATAGAGCAGATGTGTATTAAGGCAAACAAAGAATTGCCTCCTGATATCGAAAAGTGTTTAAACTGCAGCGCAAAGGCAGAGATAAATCCGTTGGGTAAAAGTGTGCTTTGTGATTTGCAAAAGAATATTGATGCCGCTAAAGAATATGACATACCTATTTGTCAGGATACGGGTATGGCTGTTATCTTTTTAGAAATAGGTCAGGATGTTCATATTGTAGGCGGCGATTTAACCGACGCCATTAATTTGGGTGTAAAGCAAGGTTATGAAAAAGGACTGCTTCGCAAATCGGTGGTAGCCGACCCGTTAAACCGCGTAAATACAAACGATAATACGCCTGCTGTAATTCATACAAATATAGTATCGGGCGATAAAAT
Source organism: uncultured Ruminococcus sp. (assembly GCA_964407485.1). Classification (GTDB taxonomy): domain Bacteria; phylum Bacillota; class Clostridia; order Oscillospirales; family Acutalibacteraceae; genus UBA737. The sequence continues at coordinate 788 of CAYOVQ010000003.1, read as the reverse complement.
CAAAATTACGGTAGCGCCAAAAGGCTTTGGCAGTGAAAATATGAGCGGCATAAGAATGCTGACACCCTCACACGCAAGACAGGGCGTGGTTGATGCGGTATTGGAGATTGTTAAATCCGCATCAAATAATCCCTGTCCACCAATGGTGGTAGGTGTTGGTATCGGCGGCGATTTTGAACAGTGCGCATATCTTGCAAAAAAGGCGCTTTGCCGCAGTACCGAGATACGACACAGTAATCCTTTTTATGCAGAACTCGAAAATGAGTTGCTAAAAAAAATCAATCAACTGGATATAGGTCCGCAGGGATTTGGCGGTATTACTACGGCTTTTGCTGTAAACATAGAAACCGCGCCTACGCATATTGCGGGACTTCCTGTAGCTGTCAATATTGGTTGTCACGTTACAAGACATATAACAAAGGAAATTTAAAGATGAATAACATTAAAATGATAGCGCCGTGTCTTTTTGGCGTAGAGAGTATTGCCGCCGATGAATTTAGACGTATGGGTTTTGAAAAGGTTGAGGCAGAAAACGGCAGAGTACTGCTTGAGGGCGATGCTAATATGCTTGCTCGCGCAAATATAAATTCACGCTTTGCCGAGCGTATACTTATTAATATGGGGCAGTTTACCGCCACCACTTTTACCGAACTTTTTGACGGTGTCAAAGCACTACCTTGGGAGGATTATATCGGTAAAGACGATGCATTTCCCGTAAGCGCAGGTTCAAGTATTAATTCAGTGCTTTTCAGTATTCCCGATTGTCAGTCCATTATTAAAAAGGCGAT
>CAYOVQ010000002.1:0-32949 GCA_964407485.1 uncultured Ruminococcus sp. | reverse complement strand
GCAAGTTCGGCAATGCTACTGAATGTCCTTAAAGAACTCGGCGGCATATCCGATGATGTTTTATTGCTTTCCCCCACCGTTATTGAGCCTATTCAAAGTATGAAAACAGGGGTTCTGGGCAACCACAATCCGCGAATGCATATCGATGAGATATTAATTGCTCTTTCAATCTGCGCCGCGACCGACAACACTGCAAAAATTGCGCTCGACCAAATAGACAAACTCAAAGGACTTGAAGTGCATTCAAGCGTAATTCTTTCGCGAGTTGATGAGCAAACCTTTAAAAAATTGGGTGTAAACCTCACCTGCGAACCGCAATATCAAACTAAAAAACTTTATCATGCATAAAAAATCGAGTTGCCAGTAGCGTGATACTCTATTCGCCTGTGGTGAATTGTATTGCTACGCAGTATTATTTGCTTTGTAAGTTATGGACGAATAAAATATCACTAAGTCCATTTTCTTTGCTACTGCTATACAAAAAAGAACAGACATCAAAATATGATGTCTGTTCTTTCTGTATTATAGTTATATCCGTATTTATCTAAATCAATATGCCCGTCGGTTTCAAACACTATGCCCTCTTCTTCGAGCATCTGTCGCTGTATATCGCCGCCGCCAAAGGCAAAGGTATCGGCTACCCTGCCCTCACGGTTTACCACCCTGTGACAAGGAATAATTACGGGCGCGGGGTTTACGTGCAGAGCATACCCCACTACGCGCGACCAACGCGGATTTCCCGCAATGCGAGCGACAGTTCCGTAGGTTGCTACTTTTCCTTTTGGTATTTTACATACAACCTTATAGATTTTTTGAAAAGTTGTCAAAACATACACCTATCTTTCATCAATCGGTATATATTTTACCTCATCTTTTACGTTAATATACGCAGGACGTATAATTTTGCCCGCATTTTGTATTTCTTCTATACGGTGGGCAGACCAACCTGCTATACGTGCTATTGCAAAAAGAGGTGTATAAAGTTCATTAGGCAGACCTAACATTCTGTAAACCATACCTGAATAAAAGTCAACATTGGCACTTACACCCTTATACATCTTGCGTTTTTCGGCAATAATTTGGGGCGCCATTTTCTCTACCGTGCGGTAAAGTTTGTACTCTTGCTGCATTCCCTTTTCTTCGGACAGTTTTTTTGCATACTCACGTAAAATCTCGGCGCGGGGGTCAGACAGCGAATAAACAGCGTGACCCATACCGTATATAAGACCTGCATTATCAAAGGCTTTTTTATCAAGCAGGTTTTCAAGATACTGCTTGATTTGGGCATCATCGGTAGTGTCGATGCTTGATTTCATATCGTCAAACATCTGCACAACCTTAATGTTTGCACCGCCGTGACGTGGGCCTTTAAGCGAACCCAACGCCGCCGATATTGCAGCATAGGTATCGGTGCCCGATGAGGTTACAACATGGGTTGTAAAGGTAGAGTTGTTACCGCCGCCATGCTCTGCGTGAAGTACCAATGCTAAATCAAGCAGTTTTGCCTCGGTAGGTGTAAACTCGCCGTCCTCTCGCAGTATGTAAAGCAGATTTTCCGCTGTGTTATACTCTTTTTTAGGATAATGTATAAAAAGGCTTTGTCCGTTGTGGTAGTGCTGATGCGAATGATATGCATACACCGCCAACAGCGGAAACTGCGCTATAAGTTGCATTGACTGACGCATTACGTTAGCGACCGAAGTATCATCGGGATTTTCGTCATAACTGTAAAGCGCCAATACACAACGTGAAAGAATATTCATCATATCCTTACTAGGTGCTTTTAGTATCATATCACGTACAAATGACGGAGGCAATGAGCGGTAATTTGATAACTGCTCACAAAATTCTTTAAGTTCATCCTTGCTGGGCAGTTTTGAAGAAAGCAACAAATAAACCGCCTCTTCAAAGCCTGAATGACCGTCCTCCGAAAAGCCTTTTACCAAATCAAATATATTCACACCGCGATAATAAAGTTCACCGCGACAAGAAACCTCGTTGCCGTTTTCATCCTTTTTGCGCGAGTTAATGCACGAAACCTCGGTAAGACCCGCAACAACACCTTTACCGTCAAGGTCGCGAAGACCGCGTTTTACATTGTGCTGTGAGTACATTTCATACTGTATGTTATTGTTATTGCAAGATTTTTCTGCAAGTTGTTTAATATAAGGGGTAATTTCTGAATAGTTCATTTTAATTCCTTTCGATTAACTTTTAATCATTTTACCATAAAGTTAAAAAACTGTCAATTTTGCAGAGCAAAATTAACAGTTTCTTAATTAAATCAAAATCATAAATATAACAAGTATTGCGAGTATTCCAAAATTAAATGCGGTAAACTGTTTTATATAATTTACAGTCTTTTCGGGGCAGTGTTTGGTGTATTCACGGTAGGTTATAAGGCTTGCAAGCGATGCGATAAGCGTACCTGCGCCGCCTATGTTTACACCCACAAGTAAATCGGCATAGTTGTCAGTAAACTGTGACAACAGTATTGCAGATGGAACATTACTTATAACCTGACACGATGCAACACTAAAAAGCAAATTGACCTTTTCTCCCTCTATTTTAAGCGGCTCGGGTTTTACGAATATGATACAGCAAAGTGTAATCAAAATGATTGATATCACAAACGGAGGCGCCATTATCTTTGTAAATTCCAGATTTGGAATATTAAATTTTGTATACAAATAAAGGTTTTGCGGATTGCCAAACGGGGTTAGCATACCGCCCAAATTAGCGGCGATATTCTGCATTATAAAGGTAAATGCCATATACTTTTTCTTATCGGTAGTATCAAGCACAAAAAATCCTAACGCAAAAAGGTAAGCAGAGCCATATCGTTTGCAATAAGCATCGAGCCTATAAAGGTTATGTAGACCAGCGCCAAAACGCAAAGACGGATATTTTTAAAACACTCTACAATCTTTTGCGCAAGGGTGTAAAAAAGTCAATATTTTTATTACATAAAAATGCTGTGCCTCGCAACGGATACACAGCATTTTGAACATTATATTAAAAGAATTATTTTTTTGCGGTATCAATGCTTTTACCAAAAACAACAAAGCGCTGGTACAAATATTCGGTGACAAAATTTATAATCATAGTAACCGCTAAAACTATGTATTCGTTGATACCCACTTTGTCTGTAAGCACGGCAGTCCACCAAGTAGAAAGCGGAGTAAATACCACATAAAACATCGCAAGTTTAAGCATTGCTATAGGTATATTGCTTGCCGATTGAAAGGTAAATTTGCGATTTAAGGTAAAATTCCAAAGCACCGATAACACAAGCGCCGCAAGATATGAAAGCCAATATCTTAAATGTAACAGTTCGTTAAGTAAGGTAAAACTTATCGTCTGTATAAGCGCTGCGCTTATTGAAAACAAGGTGAATTTTACCGTACGCAAAAGTTCTTTCTTTTTATCTGCCATATTATCAACCCTTTCTAAATATATTATATCACAAAAGTTGTTGTAAAATCAACCTTATATCCCGTTATCAAAACATATATAATAAAAAATCACAAAACAATTGTAAAAGTGGTAAAAGTTAGCGTTTAATTAATGCACAACCACTGAAAAACTTAAAGCCTCTGCTTTATCATAAAGCAGAGGCTCAATTTCTCTCTTTTGTCAGTTTTTTCAGCAACTTTGCATTGTCTTGATTTATATCATCAATGTGCATCCGCCACTGCCAGTTACCGTGTGTTGTGCCAGGTGTGTTCATACGGGCTCCGCTGTCAAGCGCGAGTAAATCCTGCATAGGTATAATACACAGCATTGACTGTGATTTTGACACGGCGCGTATCATACGGTGCGAAACCGAAAGTTCTGCATCCCCAATTAAATAATTAAACACTATCCGCTCTTTAAGCAAAGCGTTTTTATACCAACCCAGTGCGGTGTCGTTATCGTGTGTGCCCGTATAGCACACCGAGTTATATGGGTAGTTTTGCGGCAGATATATGTTTTGCATATCGCCCGTAAAACCAAACTGTAAAATCTTCATATTAGGAAAATCGGTATGCTTTAAAAGCGAGATGACATCGCGGTCTTCTTCACCGCCTAAATCTTCGGCAATTATGTTAATATCGCCTATCATCTCACGTATTTTATCCCAAAACGCAGCCCCCTCACCGCCTGCCCAACTACCCGTTACTGCGTTACGACTGCCATAGGGAATCTGATAATAGTTTGCAAAAGCGCGAAAGTGGTCTATACGCAACACATCGTACATATCGCGGCAAAACATAAGCCGCGACCTCCACCAATGATAGTCGTTACGTCTCATATTATGCCAGTTATATATGGGATTGCCCCACAGTTGTCCCGTGCCTGAAAAAATATCGGGAGGTACACCTGCTACTGTTGTAGGTGTAAAATCGCGACCAACTTTAAAATTATCGGGACTCGCCCACACATCTGCGCTGTCAGGCGATACATAAAACGGAATATCGCCTATAATTTTTACACCCTTACGGTTTGCATAACGTTTTAGTTCAAAATACTGGCAAAAAAAGAAGTACTGCGTTATTTTGTAAAAATCAACCGTCTTTTTGTACTTTTCTTTAAAACCCTCAAGTTTTTCGGGCAGACGGTATTTTATGCCGTCGGGCAAATCTTTAAGGTTTTGCGTTTTGTATACATCAAGCGCCGCCGCAAAAAGCGCATAATCCTCTATCCAAAAGCCGTTGTCGGTTAAAAAACTTTGATAATTTTTATTCTTTGTATTAAAGTTTTCTGCCGCCTTTTGAAGCAAAGGTAATTTGAATTTTCTTGAGTAGTCGTAGTCAACATTTTGGGCAAAGTCACAGTCCTTTATATCGTCTGCTTTAAGCAGACCGTCTCGTACTAAAAAATCCAAATCAATATAAAGCATCTCGCCCGCAAAACTGCTTATCGATTTATAGGGCGAATTACCCTCGCCTAAAATATTGAGCGGTAATATCTGCCAAAAGCGTTGTTTTGCATCGCACAAAAAATCGACAAATTTGTATGCCGCTATACCAAAACTGCCTATGCCGTATTTCGACGGTAAGGATGATACTGCCAACAACACACCGCTGTATTTTTTATTGTTTTTATCCCTTAACGGCACCTGCGGCAACTCCCTTAATAATATATTTTTGGCAAGTTAAATAAAAAATAACCACAGGTACGATTGAAAGCACCAGCATTGCCATCATAGCGCCCATATCAACCGAACCGTAGCCGCCTTTTAAATACTGCACGGCGATAGGTATTGTTTTATAATCACTGCCTATAACAAGATATGGCAACAGGTAGTCGTTCCATACCCACATAGTATTAAGAATAGCAACCGTTATGGCGGTGGGCTTTAGTATAGGAAATACCACATGCAAAAATGTTTGCAGTGTATTGCATCCGTCTATAATTGCCGCTTCCTCCAAACTTAGAGGTATCGACTTTACAAAACCCGAAAAAACAAACACCGATAGTCCCGCGCCAAAACCTAAATATATCAGTATTAGTCCAAACGGGTTATCAAGGTTTAGCACATTTGCTATCTTTGACATTGTAAACATAACCATCTGAAAGGGTACTATCATAGAAAATACAAACAGATAGTAAAGTATTTGGTTTGTGCGTGTTTTAATTCTTGTAATATACCACGCAGTCATAGCGGTAAATAAAACTATTACCAAAACAGATGCGACCGTTATAAACAGCGACCAAAAAAACGCCGATATAAAACCTGTGTCATTTATGCCGTTTATATAATTTTCTACACCTACAAAGGTGGTGCTGTCGGGCAACACAAACGGTGTCTGACTTATAGAAAATTTATCTTTAAACGAGTTTGCAAACACGGTTATTATGGGTATTAAAAATATAAAACTTAAAACCAGCAAGAAGGCAAATATTAAAATGTTTGAAAATTTTACTTTTTTCATTAATTTTCGACCTCGCGACGACGGGTAAAATACAACTGCAACAGCGCTACAACTGCTACAAGTATAAAGAAAACTACCGCTTTTGCCTGACCTACACCCTCGTATCCTACCCTGCCGTAAAAGGTGTTGTATATATCAAGAGCCACCATCTGCGTCTGTTTTGACGGCGCGCCTGCAGTAAGCGCTAAATTTTGGTCAAAAAGTTTAAATGAGTTGGTGATTGTAAGAAACAAGCAAATGGTAATCGACGGCATAACCGACGGTATTATAATACTGATAAGCGTACGCAGAGGACTTGCCCCATCTACACGGGCGGCTTCAAGTATAGCAGTGGGTATATTTTGTATACCTGCGATATAGATTATCATCATATAACCTATCATCTGCCAACTCATAAGCACCACCAATCCCCAATATCCAAACGCGGCATTTGAGGTGATAGAATAGCCGTAGTTATATAAAATACCGTTAATAATCAACTGCCATATATAACCCAACACTATACCGCCTATAAGGTTTGGCATAAAAAACACCGTGCGAAACAGATTTGTACCGCGTATACCACGCGTAAGAAACAACGCCAGCACAAACGCAATAACATTTATACTTATAACAGCGGCAAACGCAAACTTTACAGTAAACCACAGCGAATTTATAAAGTCACTGTTTTCACTGAATGCCCGTATATAGTTTTGAAACCCTACAAACTGCGCGTCGCTTACCGTTCTGAACTCGCAAAAAGACAGATAAAGTCCCATTATAAACGGCACTAAAAAGGCTATACAAAAAGCGATAAAGGTAGGCAGTACAAATACGGCAAACCATCGCTTAGATGCTGTTTTCACTCTCGTTCACTCTTCCACATTGATTTAACTGTATTTTCTACATCCTGCCACTCACGGTTGCCTTGTACATATTCGAGCAGTGCTCCGCCAACCTCGGTTTTAAATACATCGCTTGGAAAAGACGTAAATATCCACGGCACCGTATCAAAACTTTCGTCATTCATATACCTAACAACCTCGCGCGCAAGCGGATCGTTTGGCAACTCTATCTCACTAAAACTGTTAAAAGGGGTAATAAAATCGAGTTTGTTTGTTACATAATCTTTACCTGTATCACTGCTGAAAAGCCAGAATAAAAAGTCAAGTGATTTTTTTTGACTGTCTTCACTTGCGTTTTTGTTTATAGCGAGATAATTTTCTGTACCTATGCAAAGGCCTTGATTTTCTTCACCCTCAACACCTGTGTAAAGCGGTAAAAATTTAATATCGTCTTCGGATACCGTGTTGCCCTTTACATCCTTAATCTGCGACCACGCCCAGTTGCCGTTTTGCACCATTGCTACTTTTGAGAGAGCAAATTCTGCCATAGAATCACTTGTAGATTTTGAACCCAAAATTCCCTTTTCGGTTATAGAGTTATTTATATAAAGGTCAAAAAGATTTCTGTAGTTTTGCGAATATCTGAATGCCACCTCTTTTGCATTAAGACCTGCGATAGTTGGATCGTTGTAGTCATCACTGCCTGCAAATTCGTAATAAAGCGGCACATTAAGCAGATGTGTCTGCCAGCGCCAATCTTCACCGCTTGAAAGCGAGGTTGACGCAAAAACGCCCTCAATACCAAGTTCGCTTTTGTGCTCTGTCATATCCTCTACCACGGCTTTAAGGGTTGCAAAATTCTTTATTTGGTCGGCACTGTCAATATCGACAGCCTTGTCACCTAACGCAAAATATTTTTTCATAATAGCGTCGTTATAAATTATTCCGTAACCCTCTACAACGTAGGGCACGGCATAAATACCCTCACCATTTGCGTCGCGGATGGCAAGCGTATCATCGCTGAGTAAATTTGCAAAATTGCTGCCCGCTATATTAAGACAGTAATCTTTCCACGACTCATAACCTATAGGACCGTTCACCTGAAAAATTGTAGGCGCGCCCGATTTGGCAATCTCTGACTTTAAGGTCTGCTCATAGGTGTTTGCGGCGGCTGTTACCACCTTGACTGCAACACCCGTTTCTTCTTCGTACTTTTTGGCAATCTCGGTATACACACTTGCCGATTCGGGTTTAAAGTTTAAAAAATACACATCGGCACTACCTTTGTCACCGCAGCCCGCAAGCAACGTTACAGACAAAAGCATTGATATACAAAGCACTAGGGATAATATTTTTTTAGACATAAAAATTCCTCCATATGTTTACTGATAATATCTTTGCCGATTTTTTTACAAATAATACAAAATATCAAAAAACCGATTGTGACAAACGCACAATCGGTTTTTAAAAATTTAATTTGCTTTACATATCATCATAACACACAAATGGGCATCCTGTAACACACAAAGTAAACACTATTAAGAAAGCAAATATTGCAGTAAGCAAACCTATTAATACTGCGCCTAAAATACCTACCGTGTTTAAACCTGCCACCAACAAGGTAAACACAGCAAAAATTATACCTATAACTATACTTGCAACAATTGCGGTTATAGCGCATCCTTTGTCGCGATTGCAATTTGTTTGTCTCATAATTTTTCACCCCTATATATATTACGATAAAATTACGACAGGTGTGAACACAACACAAAATACGGTATATAAACTGTTGACATTATTTATTATAAAAATTATAATATTATATATAGTTTAAAAGGAAGGTGTTTCACCCTGAAAACCACAACAATTTGTTTTGCCAATAATAAAGGCGGTAGCGGTAAATCTACCACCTGCTGCAACGTGGGATATGAGTTATCTAAAATAGGTTACCGTGTATTACTTATAGACGGTGATATGCAGATGAACCTGTCACTGTCACTCTTTTCAGAGGATAAGGTATTAGAATCTGCCCAAAGCGGAAATAACGTTTATACCGCCGTTACACAGCAAAAAGATATTGCCGACTACATAACACCCACCAAATATGAAGGTCTTGATATGGTGCTTTCATCAAGCCTTATGAGCAATATCGAATTTGATCTTTTTTCTAAATGGCAACGCGAATTCATACTCAAAAACTGTTTATCAAACATAAAGGCAAGCGGCAAATACGATTTCATTTTAATGGACGCCCCGCCAACACTGGGTGGTTGGGTTATGAATATGCTTTGCGCGGCAGATTACTTAATTATACCTGTCGAAGCAAGTCCTTGGGGACTTTTTGGTCTTGCAAATATGTTTGAATTTTTTGGCACGGTAAAACAAATCAACCCCGACATTTCACTTATGGGTGTTGCGGTTACAAAGGTTGACTCACGCAAAAACTACTTTAAGCAGACTATCGAAACATTGCAAAACACCGACGGTGTTCACCTGTTTCAAAATTACATCCGCACCGATAGTTCTATCGAATGGGCGCAGGATGCTTCATTGCCTGTAGCAGTTTACAAACCAAGCGCCAGAAGCGCTAAAGAATATAAAGCACTCACCGAGGAGGTTGTTTCACTTGTCAATAGGTAAAAGCAGTATAGCGCGCGCGGTAAATGCCACAACCGCCAATAAAAATCAAAACACAAACAGTTCTGTTTGTTGCGTAACAAGTTTTTTGCTTGACAATATTGGTCTTTTAAGCATAGCAAAAACACCCGATGATATTACCGATATAAAACAAAGCATATCAAAACGCGGTGTGCTTTGTCCGATTCTTGTTGCGGTAACCTCAAAGGGTGACGCATGGCTTATTGATGGCTATCGCCGCCTTGCCGCCGCAAAAGAATTGCAAATAACACAAATAAACGCTACCGTTATAAATGTAGAAAACAAGCGTGATGCCAACTGCATTTATACAGAACTTAACAAACTTAAACAAACCGTAAAACAAGATGATATTCACGAAGAAAAATTCCGTGTGCTCCATGTAAAAGACCACGATCTTCCTGCATATCTCTTATAAATATTTTAGCGAGGTAATAAAAATGAATGTAGTATGTTTAGATATGGAGGGCGTATTAGTCCCTGAAATATGGATATCTTTTGCAAACGAGGTTGGTATCCCCGAACTTAAGCGCACCACCCGTGACGAGCCCGATTACGATAAATTAATGCAGTACAGACTTAATATTTTAAAAGAGCATAATTTAGGTCTGAAAGAAATTCAGGCTGTTATAGAAAAAATTGATGTTATGGACGGCGCTAAAGAATTTTTAGACGAGTTGCGCAGTGTAACACAGGTAATTATTTTAAGTGATACTTTTGAGCAGTTTGCGGCGCCTCTTATGAAAAAATTGGGTATGCCCACAATCTTCTGCAACACGTTAGAAGTAGCTGAAAACGGTGATATTACAGGTTACAAAATGCGTTGCGAAAAATCAAAACTTACCACAGTTAAGGCATTACAATCCTGCGGATTTGAAACAATCGCCGCAGGCGACAGTTTTAATGACCTTGGTATGATACTTGCCAGCAAAGCAGGTTTTCTCTTTAAATCTACCGAACAGATAAAAAAAGATTACCCACAACTTCAAGCCTTTGAAGAATACGACGAACTGCTTGCGGCTATAAAATCTGCATTGTAATATATAAATGGTCTTGGGCGCAATCCGCCTTTGGATTGCGCCCAAGTAATCTTTTAACACTATGCCGTAGTCGTACACTCGCCGTCGGCTTATTCACGACTGTTGCCGCGACATCGGCTTATGTACATAGCACGGAAGTTTTTCCGTTAATAAGATTATATTATTGACATTTTAAAAAAATGATTATTTTGTGTAAATATTTTTTTAATTGTAGGTGACAATTTTGATAAAAAATCGCATTTTAAATTTACAGGAACTTTTAAAAGACGATGAGGCTTTCTTAATCTCAAGCGGCGCTAACAGATTCTATCTTACAGGCTTTAATTCAAGCGCGGGCACAGTTTTGATAACAAAAAAACACGCTCAATTTTTTATAGATTTCAGATACTTTGAAAAAGCAAAAAACACGGTTAACAGTTGCGACGTTGTACTTCACGACAGAGGTGACAAGGGTATCTATGAATTCTGCAAGCAGAAGAAAATCAAAACTTTATTTGTAGAAACATCAAGCGTCAGCCTGTCGCATTATAAATATTTAAGCGGTGTATTCGAGGGTATCAAAATATCCGAAGATAACAAATTAGATGTTAAACTAAACCAAATGCGCGCCGTAAAAACACAGGGCGAGTTAGACCTTATAATCCGCGCGCAAAATCTTACCGACCAAACACTCGATTATATTCTGCCACGCATCACTGTCGGTCGCACCGAGCGCGAAATAATGCTTGATATGGAATTTTTTATGCGAAGCCTTGGCGCTAGTGGCGTATCATTTGATTTTATTGTGGTATCGGGTAAAAACTCATCACTGCCTCACGGTGTTCCCACCGATAAAAAAATCGAAAAAGGCGATTTTGTAACAATGGACTTTGGCGGCATTGTGGGCGGCTACTGCAGTGATATGACGCGCACAGTAGCAATCGGCAGTATCAGTGACGAACAAAAACACGTTTATGACACCACACTTAAAGCACAACTTGCCGCAATAGATGCCATTAAAGCAGGAAAAATCTGCGGTGATATAGATAAAATTGCCCGCGATATAATTTATGATGCAGGCTACAAGGGTTGCTTTGGTCACGCATTAGGTCACAGCGTTGGTATAGACGTTCACGAAAGTCCAAATTTAAGCCCCAACAACAAAACCGTTTTAGAGGTCGGCAATATTGTAACGGTAGAGCCCGGCATCTATCTTGAAAACAAATTCGGTGTCAGAATCGAAGATATGGTATACGTCACGCAAGACGGATGCATTAATCTTACCAATAGCAAAAAAGAACTTTTGATACTATAAATACAGGAGTTATTATGCTAAATTTTCAATGTTTTTAAAAAAAGCATTTACACAATAATGTAAGTACTTATTTTTATGCTATCCTTTTCGGGTTGTGGAAAATCAAGCAAAGATTCACCAATAAACGCTGTTGTCAAAAATATTCTTGCCGAAAACGGTGTCGAAAAATCCAAAATCACTTATCTTTGTGAGCTATTTGAAAAACTATCAGAATTATACAGTTGCAAACACAGTCAATGAACCGCTTATGACCGAAGAAGAATTTTATGAACACTGCTATAATTTAGGAGTAAAAGAAATAGAGCAGTATTTGTTTGTAGGCGCCGCCTCGTCCGAGATGAACGTAGAAACAATTGAAACCTTTGGGAAATTTTTGCTCACTTGGCGGTTACGATGGCACTGCATCTGAAAACGCACAGGCAAAATATGCCTTTTTAAAAAGAACAACGGTTAATACATACAGACCCAATATTAAAAACGTTGTAACCGCTGTTAGTTACCGTGTTGGATTTGACAATAAAAAAGAATATACCCTCGATATATTTGATACATCAAATATATATTCCGTAAATTTATCCTCAGATAAAAAATATTTTCCTTCAAATGAGACACAGTAAGATATAATTTCTCAAGTCAAAAACATCAGTTTTGAAGGCACGTCATTCAATACGAGTAATCAGTTGTATCAAACAGTATTGATTTTTAAAGAGGAAAACAAAAATAAATGATATTTTTAACCTTAAAAATTTGCTAAAAAAACGGATAGCACAAATTTGTGCTATCCGTTTTTTTATTCCTCTTCATAAGACGTGTAAATATCACACAATTCTAAATAAACATTTATGCCGTCCGTAACGGTGTAAAAGGTTGTAAAATCTTCGCCTAAACAGCAAGCGCCGTTTTCATAAATTGTAAATATAGCGAGTGTGGACTGGTCTTCGTTATAAAGACACATATAAAGATATGACGAACCCATTTCTGCCTCGGTTTCGATATCAATTTCTATGTCTTCAAAGGTATTCCACATTTGTTTTGCGATTTCTTCGTCCTCAATCATTGTTTCATACTGTGTGCCGCCTATAGACTCAACCACACGAACACCCACAGGCTTAAAGTCATCGTACTCGTCACCGCAACCCACAAGGCAAAGCATAAGGCAAAAAGCAAGAAACAATGCAATAACGTTCTTTAATAATTTCATAAAAATTCCTTTCTACATCAAAAAATACTGACCGATAACACGAAGACGCGTCCCCTTTTTAAAGTCATATTTTTTTACGGTATTTATTTTTTTAAACTTATTCATATTTTGTATTTTGCAATAAGTCTCAATCAGTTGGCGTTGTTTATCGCTTAACGCGTCGCCATAGCAATCAAGCAATGCTGCCGCCTGAACATAAGTGGCATTATAATTCTTGCGCACTTCCTTTAGTGTTGAAATTTTTCGTTTTATATAGGCTATGCCGTAAGATGCTTTTGCACCTACCTGATTACACCCATGCTGGCGGTAAAGCATTGTCGGCTCTTCAAGGCACACAAGTTTGCCGAAAAGCACCGCTGTGAGCGCTAACCACCAATCGTGCATAATGCAATTTGAGGGTATTTTACCGCATTTTTGTTTTAATGCGCGGTTTATCATAACGGTGCACCCCGTTACGTAGTTTTGTACCAACAGCCGCGACAGAGTGACGCCGTTTTGCAATAACTTTTGAAATTCAAAAAATGAATCTGAAATTGTGTTTAAATTTTGGTCTACAACCTTTAAATCACTATGCGCTAAAACAGGTGTTTCGCCACTCTCACCCTCTGCCTTTTTTACAGCGTCAAGCGTTTTTTGTATTTTTTCGGGAAACCACACGTCATCCTGATCACAAAACATAATGTAATCGTCATCACACACTTCTAAAAGTTTTGCAAAATTTCGCTTGGCATTACCTGTGGGTTCGCCAAAAACCGCTGATATAATCTGCGGATATTTTTCGCAATATTCGGCAATTATACGAGGTGAATTATCACACGAGCCGTCATCACGGATAACGATTTTAATATCTTTAATTGTTTGAGCAAGCAAAGAATCTATCTGCTCTTTTAAATACTTTTCACCGTTGTAAACGGCAAGCAAAACCGTAATCAAAAGTTTACACCTCGCAAAACGGTATTAATCATAGTTATACTGACTGTCATCCAAATCGTCTGTAGAACCCGGTTCTACCACTTCACCTTCATAGGAGTTTATATAAATAGTTACAATTATTTCAGAATTAACACTCTCGTTATATTCGGGTGTTTGACGAAGCACTACGCTTGGGGCGGATTCAGAATCGTACATTTCTTCAACTATGATATTTTCGTACAAAAATCCCTGTTTAAGCAGTTCAAGTTTAGCGCTCATTTCATCAAGACCTAAGACATTTGCAACGGTAATTTCTTTTGGTCCTAAACTTATCGTAAGTTGAATTTCGGTTTCATTCTCAACAGGAGTACCTGCCGCTACCGACTGCGCGCATATCATACCACGCTCGTATTTGTCGGAATATTCTTTACCTTTTATGGTAAACTTAAAGCGTTCGTAGTTTTCTTCATCTTCCACCTGATAATAGTATTTACCCGCAAGATTAGGCACTTCGTACAAAATTACCGACTCGGCGGCATCTGGATCAACATCGCCTATAACGTCAACTTCAGGCATCGAAGCAATCTCTGAATTATTAAACACAGGGTCTTCTGTGCCAAAAATTTCATCCTTAAAAACTACGCACAAAACGATAGCAACAACTAAAAACAACGCCGCTGTGATACCTGCGGATATTGCGGCATACTTCACACTGCTACCCTTACTTTTTTTAGGCTGCTCTTTTGCAGAGGTTTTTGCTTTTTGTGTTGCCGCGCGGGTGTTTGCCGCCTTGCGTATGTTTTCTTGCGTTTCACCATAAACTAACTCATTTTTAAAAACATCAATGTTTTTTGTGCGGTTTTGCAAATTCACCTGCATACCATTTGCTATTGCAACCAATACCTGACGGGGTAGTTCATCGGCAAAATGCGCAGGAATCGAAAGCGTATCGCCCGAAAGTCTTAACTCTGCAGATGGGGGCACAGTGCCTATAATAACGCGGAAAAGGGTTGCGCTTAAAGCGTAGACATCACAAGCCGCGCTTAACGGCGCATCAAGTTTTCCGTACTGCTCTGCAGCGGCATATCCGCTATAAAGTTCTGCAGGACTATCAGCCGACGCCATTCGCAAACGCGGTATACAGATACCGCTAAAACGTAATTTGCCGTCGCGCCCTACCATTATTGTTTCAGGCGAAATACCGCCGTGTATTATACCCATTTCGTGCAGAGCTTTAAGGGTATCAATGAGCGGTAAAAACAGTGGTCGCGCCTGCTCCCAACGCAGACTGCCGCCGTTGCGCTCAAGAAAACTTTGCAACGTTATGCCCGATATTATAGGAGTCACCGCATACACTGTACCGTTTTCTTCAAAAACGGTAAGTGCTGGTATTATTGCCTGAAGTTCGGTAGCGATAAGTTTTTTGTTTATTTCTATAAAGTCCATAAGGCCCTCATTAAACACAAACTCATTACCGCTTACTACAGATATTGTTTTATCGGGATTGCGCGTTGAAATTCCTTTGGGATAATATTCTTTTATATGTACCGCCGTATCAGATGCATTATCCCACGCGATATAGATTATTCCTTCGGTACTAACGTTTATTGCTTTGCCTATGATATATCTTTCTGAAAGCAAAAACCTTACAGGCAGACAAAAACTTTCATTATTGCTTGACATATCATATCCGCATATGCTGCATATTTTTTCGCCGCCGCTGTCATTCATACAACCGGGGCACAGTCTGTCAGTATTTAACATAATGACCTCCGTTAAAAAAATATATAATTTTTGAACCAAGTAATTATATCATACTTTATATAAAATTACAAGTTTTTAACATTTTGCTCGATAGGCAACAACCTTTTAAATACACAGGTGTGGTGTTCGGTGATAACTCGGTCCTCGTGCAACGAGCCAAAATACCAGTGGCGGTATGTGCAAGACCTGCCTATTTCTTCGAGATAACCGTTAAGTTTGTTAATGTTATCATTATCACCGCGACGAAGTAGTATAGCGTTTTTTACGAGCGCAGGAGGTTCGTGGGTTATTATATAATCAACCCTACAACCTGCTTCATCGAGCGCGAGAGCACCGTCTGCCATTTCGGCAGGTGTGGGTTCTTCTTGCCGCCACCAAAAGCCCGCTGCTACACGCATATCTTTATCGGTGCTTTCTCCGCCGCCAAAAGTAAAATATTTATTACCCTCTATATCAAAAATCTGACCGCGCATAAGATGCAACAGATTGCCTTTTATTCGATGCACCTTGCCGCCTTTCCAAATTGTTTCGCGGCAACGGTTTATTTTATCTAGGTTGTCGTGTGTGCCCTCTACAAAAGCGGTTATGAACTTTCGTTTAGCAAAAAACTTTATAACCTCTTTTTCTTGCTTTGAGCCGTCAAATATATACCCAAAATCACCGCAGACAATAAGAATGTCGCCGCGTTTTAATTTTCTGAACTCTTTATCATAAAGTCGCTCAAGATCGCCATGCATATCCCCTGTTATATAAACCATTTTTTCACCGCCCCAAATTTTAATTTTTCGCTTTATTTTTTTGACTTAATAATGTATAATATAATTGTATTAACAGTATAACATACTTTCAAGGAGATTTCTATGCTTAAAAGAATATTTTCGGCATTTTTAATAATTTGTTTAATTTTAACACCAACACTTACCGTAAGCGCTTATGAACCGTCAGGCATTACCATTACCGCAAACGCGGCAATGCTTGTATCACTTGATACGGGTGAAGTGCTTTTTGAGAAGAATGCCGACCAAAAGGTTTACCCCGCTTCTATCACAAAAATAATGACCACTCTGCTCATTCTCGAAAGCGATAAGTACAACCCTGATGCTAAAATCGCTATGACCGAAGAGGCTTTAGACCTAATAAGCGGTACAGGCAGTAGCGTGTCGTTACTTAAAGCGGGTGAAGAAATAACCCAACTTGACCTCGTTTATATGGTGCTCATGGCTTCATATGGCGACTGCTCGTTGCTTGCGGCTATACACTACGGCGGAAGTGTTGAAAATTTTGTAACTATGATGAATTCACGCGCCGCGGAGTTAGGTCTTACAGGCACGCATTACGAAAATCCGATAGGACTTCATCACGAAGATAATTACACCACTGCGCGCGACACATATTTGCTTACAAAGGTTGCTCTCGAAAACGAAACATTTAAAGAGGTATGTGAAAGCACGCGCCACACGGTAGCCGCTACCAATATGTCGGGCGAAAGGGTTCTTTCTACCACTAACTTCTTGCAGGATAACACAACAAACTATTACTATACCTACGCAAAGGGCGTTAAAACAGGTTACACCGATGAAGCAGGCAGATGTCTCGTAAGCACGGCAAGTTATAATGGATACAACTATATCTGCTTGGTTTTCGGTTGTCCTGCAAACGAGAAAAATCACTTTACCGAAAGCAAAGAACTTTTCCGTTGGGCATTTAACAATTTTGAATTCAAAAAGGTTGCCGACACCGATAATCCCGTGGCTGAAATCGGCGTTGATTTATCACTTGACACCGATTTTGTATCACTTTACGTAGAGGAAAGTTTTGTATCTATTCTGCCAAAAGATGCCGACGATTCTACAATAAGCATAGTTCCGCACCCAACAAACGACACCGTCGACGCACCCATAAAAAAGGGACAGGTTTTAGGCACCGCCGACATTATCTATGCCGAGCAGGTTATAGGAACGGTTAATTTGGTATCTAACGAAAATATAGAAAAAAGCGCTTTGCTTACCGCGCTTCGCGCAGTAAAGAATTTCTTTACATCTTCGTATATGAAGGTTTTTTATGCATTAGTTGTTTTAGCAATTCTGATATTTATAATATCAATAATAAAGTTGAATAGAAAAAAATCAAAAAAACGCAAAATAAAGTATGTACCATACGATGAAAACAAAAAAACTCGCTGAAATTCAGCGAGTTTTTAATTTTAAATTGCAGTCTCAAGAGCAATCTGAAGCATACGCTTATCAAATTCTTTTTTCATTTGAAGCGCTTCTTCGATTTCATAATTTACAACACTGCTACCCTGATATGCTACCACACGGTTGCCTTTGCCCTGATAAAGCAAATGCACTGCCTCGTAACCCATCTGTGTTGCGCGAAGTCTGTCGCGTAAGGTCGGGTTACCGCCACGCTGAACGTGTCCTAAAATAGTAGCGCGTGAGTCAACACCTGTGCCTGCCATAATCTGTTTAGCGATTTCTTCGACACCGCCCACGCCCTCTGCAACAATTACGATAAAGTGTTTTTTACCGTTGCTTTTGGTTGTATTAATTTTTCTGATAATGCTTTCAATGTTTACAGGTACTTCGGGCACCATAATTGCAGTAGCGCCTACGGCGATACCCGTTTGTACGGCAATATAACCTGCGTGTCTGCCCATAACCTCAATAACACTGCAACGGTCGTGAGACTGCGCGGTGTCACGAATTTTATCAACCATTTCCATAGCAGTATTCATTGCGGTATCAAACCCGATAGTATATTCAGTAGAGCCTATATCGTTGTCTATAGTACCGGGGACACCTATACAAGGTACACCGTGACGTGATAATTCAAGCGCACCGCGGAACGAACCGTCGCCACCAATTACAACCAAGCCCTCGATACCGTGTCTTTTGCAGGTTTCAACAGCCTCTAAAACGCCCTCTTCTGTTCTGAATTTAGGACAACGAGCAGTGTAAAGTATTGTACCACCTCGATTTATAACGTCAGAAACCGAGCGTGCATCCATATCAAAAATATCGTCTTCTATAAGACCGGCATATCCGCGTCTTATACCCTTAACTGTCATACCAAGCGAGATTGCGGTTCTTACCACTGCGCGCACCGCAGCGTTCATACCGGGCGCATCGCCACCGCTTGTTAAAACACCTATAGTTTTCATCGTACTATCATCTCCAAATTACATAGCGCCAAATATTATACACCATTAATTTAAAAACTGCAACAAAATTTTTACTTTATCACAAGTTTTACGTTATTTTTACCTAAAAACGCCGATAAATCCTGTACAAGTTGTTGTGACGGTTCTACTTTGAGTCTGTCAGGAGCCATTACTCGCTTGCCTGTATCGGCGCAAACGATTATAACGTCACTGTCACCCTTATACCTCGCCAACGCATCGCAAACCTTATTGAACTGCGCAGATTTTAAACTTTCTATCTTAATATAAAGAGTAGAATTTTCTTCCGTTTTTTGCGCAGTTTCGGGCACCTGCTCTACCGACTCGCAAATAAGTTCGGGTTCTCGATCTTCACGCTCGCTTATTTTTCCGTTTATTACAACAATATTGCCCTCATACATAAGCGGTCTGTAAGCGGCGATAACAGAAGAAAATGCAATAACGTCTACAGTAGAAGAGGTATCTTCAAGTGTGGTGTAAGCAATCGTATTTTTATTTTTAAGTTGCTTTAGTTTTATATCGCCGATAATTCCTACTACACTTACCCTGCGGCCGTCACCTAATTTTTTTGAATTTATATCAATTATAGGTGTAAATCGCGCATTGCGGGCAAAAGCGCGGTAATTGTTCATAGGATGACCTGACAGATACATACCTGTTGCCGCCTTTTCCATAGCGAGCAATTCTGATTTTGGCATTTCATCTATATGGGTAAGTTCAAAATGTGTAGTTTCTTTACTGTCGCCAAACAAATCAAGTTGATCTTCAGAAGAAAATCTGCGCGTATCCTCTATAACCGATAAAACCTTATCAATATTGTATATCATTTTACGGCGGTTATCCTCAAGACCGTCCATAGCGCCGCTTTTTATAAGTCCCTCAAGCGCGCGTCGGTTAAAGTTGCGGCTGTGGTTACGGCTACAAAAATCATACATAGACGTATAACTGCCGTTTTTTCTTTCCTCAACAAGTTGATTTATCAGCGCGGCGCCTAAATTTCTTACAGCAAGAAGTCCAAAGCGTATACCGTCGGTATCCGCTGTAAAACTTTCATAACTTTGATTTACGTGAGGCGGCAGTATCTTAATGCCCATACGCTTGCATTCGGCGGTGTACTGCGATATTTTGCCCGAACTTTCAAGCACACTTGTAAGCAACGCCGCAAAATACTGCGCGGGGTAATGGCATTTAAGGTATGCTGTGCGGTAGGCTACCACAGCGTATGCCGCCGCATGAGATTTGTTAAAAGCATAAGAACTAAAAGCAGAAATTTCATCAAAAATTTTTTCTGCTATTGCTTCACTAACGCCACGGTTGACAGCGCCGTCACACAAAACGTTGCCGTTTTCATCTTTTTCGCCATAGATGAAGGCATTGCGCTCGCGCGCCAATACATCGTGCTTTTTCTTTGACATAGCACGGCGCACGATATCTGCTCTGCCCAATGAATACCCTGCAAGACTGCGGAATATCTGCATAACCTGCTCTTGATACACAATACATCCGTATGTTACGTTAAGTATCGGTTCAAGTAACGGTGTATCATATTTTATATCCTGTGGGTTGTGACGGTTGTGTATATAGCGCGGAATCGAATCCATAGGTCCAGGTCTGTAAAGCGAAATAATCGCAATTAAATCTTCGAGCGTTTCGGGACGAAAACGACGCAATACGTTTTTCATACCGTCAGATTCAAACTGAAATACACCGTCGGTAAATCCCTCGCCCATCATTTTAAAGGTATCGGCATCATCAAGTGGTATGTTTTCTATAGAAAAATCGTGTTCAAATTTGCAAACTGCTTTTTCGGTATCGGCAATAACCGTCAGATTGCGAAGCCCTAAAAAGTCCATTTTAAGCAGTCCCAACTCATCAAGCGCGGTCATGGTATACTGCGTTACAACAGCCTCATCATTAAGCGCTAAAGGCACGTAATCGCTTACAGGTCGATCCGAAATTACAACACCTGCCGCATGTGTGGAAGCGTGTCGCGGCATACCCTCTACTTTAATTGCCATATCTATAAGATCTTTTATAAGTGAATCGCCGTCGTATAAATTTTTTAGTTCTTTAGAAGTTTTAAGCGCCGTTTCAAGCGTCATACCTATTGATTGCGGTATAAGTTTTGCTGTCTTGTCGCAGGTAGCATAGGGTATGTCCATTGCTCTACCGACATCGCGCACAGCGGCACGCGCTGCCATAGTACCAAAGGTAACTATCTGGGCTACGTGGTCTTCGCCGTATTTTTCTATAACGTAATCTATAACTTTTTGTCGGTTGACATAGCAAAAATCTATATCAAAATCGGGCATAGATACACGTTCGGGATTGAGAAATCTCTCAAACAACAGATTATATTTTATAGGGTCTACGCCCGTAATACCTATACAATATGCCGCAATACTTCCCGCGCCAGAACCACGTCCGGGTCCTACGGGTATGCCGTGACTTTTAGCGTAGTTTATAAAATCCCACACAATAAGATAATAGTCAACGTATCCCATTTTGCTTATTACCGATAACTCATACTCTAAACGGTCGGTAACCTCTTTTGAAGGATTATTGCCATAGTTTTTATAAAGTCCGTCGTAACATTTACGGCGAAAATACTCATAGTGGTCTTCTCCGCCCGTGTCAAAAAAGGGTAATTTAATTTTACCAAACTCGAACTCTACGTTGCATCGGTCTGAAATTTTTTGGGTATTTTCAATCGCGTCAGGCAAAGACGGAAAAGCCATACGCATTTCTTCTTCGGTTTTTAAATAAAATTCTTCGGTTTTAAATTCGAGCGAATTTTTCTCGCCTATTTTTGTACCTGTTTGTATACACAGTAACACCTTGTGCATAAAACTGTCTTCTTTGTTTGGGTAGTGAACATCATTTGTCGCAACAAGCGGTATACCCGTTTCGCGCGACAGTTTTTCGATATAGGCGTTTACGGTTTGCTGTTCGGGCAGGTTGTGATTTTGCACTTCAAGAAAATAATTTTGCGCCCCAAAAACATTTTTATACCAAAGCGCCGTATCCAGCGCTTTATTATAATCGCCATCTAAAAGCGCCCGCGGTATCTCACCTGCAAGGCAGGCAGACAGCGCAATAAGACCGCCGTGATATTTTTCAAGCAGTTCACGGTCTACACGTGGTTTAGAATAAAAGCCCTCGGTAAAGCCTGCGGATACAAGTTTTATCAGATTTTGATACCCCTCATTATTTTCGCAAAGCAATACCAAATGACTGTATTGACTGTCAGTCTGTTTTTGCTTTTCAAAACGACTGCGCGGCGCAACGTAAACCTCACAACCTATAATGGGTTTTATGCCTTTTTTCTTTGCCGCTTTGTAAAAATCTATAGCGCCGTACATAACACCGTGGTCGGTGATAGCAACCGCAGTTTGCCCTTTTGCTGCCACCGAGTCTATAAGTTTGTTTATACGGCAGCAGCCGTCAAGCAGACTGTATTCGGTATGCAAATGCAGATGCGTAAAGCCCATGCCGTATTCACTCCTTACTTTGAAATTATGTCATTGTATATTTCTATTATCTTTTTCAGCCTATGATTTAGTCCCGAAACGGTTATCGGTTCGGTCGAGTTTTTACACAACTCTTTAAGTGAAGAGTCAGGATACTCAAGCCGCAGTTCTGCCGCCGCTATCAGTTCTTGGGGCAAGGATGAAAGTATCTCTCTTTTTATAAGATACTCGATAGCCGTTCTTTGCTTTATTGATGCTTCTATCGTTTTTTTTATGTTGGCACCGTCGCAGTTAAACACACGGTTTGTTTTGTTATTAGCCTCTTTCATTATGGTGGTTTCTATCATTTCAAGGCTTCGCACAGAAGCGCCCATCAGTGCTAACAGATTTATTATCATTTCACTGCGTTTTATATATACTACAAACCCTTTTCCTCTGGTAGAAATATTTGCCGCAACCGAGTGCTTTGCCAAAATATCACGCAGTTCTTCTGCCAGATTTTGATTTTTTACGGGAAAATCAACCCTATAACTTTTAGCAGGGTCGCTCATCTGACCGCACGCCAAAAAAGCCCCGCGAACAAATGTCGCCTCACAACAAGCGCGGTTAAAAAACTCATGGCTGATTTTACCGTCCGTAATACCGAAATCAACCGAAGCCATAATTTTAAGTCTGTCTGTGTCATCAGGTATTTCAGCTTTATAAGTCGTATTTTTGCTATTACCCGCTGTTATTTTTACCTGCGCATCATAACTTTTTTCAATTAACGCAGAATAAAAATTTGCAACTGCCAAATTTTCGCTCTGCATTGATATTTTATTGACCGTAAATGCCCTGCCAAACAGCAGCAGACCGTAGGTAAGCGCTTGCTCACAACAACGCGATACCTTTATTTCGGTAAGTTCTGTTTTTATATCCGAACAAAAAGACATAGTTTTTAATCCTTTATATTAATATCTCTGTGAAAGCAGACGGCATCATAGCCTTTTTGCTGTAATACTTCACAGAGTTTTACCGCAAAGGTCACCGAACGGTGATGTCCGCCCGTGCAACCAAAAGATACCGCTAATTTTTCTATACCGTATTCTTCTTTAATAGGTATCACAAGCAAAATCATTTCTATTACCTTTTCAAGATAATTTTTGCTTTGCGTAGAGTCTAAAACATAATCACGAACAGGCTTGTCCAAACCTGTTTTATGTTTTAATTTTTCTATGTAAAAAGGATTGGGCAGACAGCGCACATCAAATACAAAATCCGCGCTGCCGTCCACCCCGTTTTTAAATCCAAAGGATCTGCACTCTATTTTCATAAATGTTTATTCTCTTCCTACAAATATAACCTCGGGTTCTAACATTACTCCGTCGGCGCTGTTTACCGTGTCCTGCACTTTTTTAATAAGCGACAGCACATCAACGCAGGTAGCATTACCCTTATTTATCACAAAACCTGCGTGCTTTTCGCTTACCTGTGCGCCGCCGACACTGACGCCTTTCAGATTGTTTTTTTCAATCAACACACCCGCAAAATAACCCTCGGGACGCTTAAAAGTACTGCCCGCGCTTGGAAATTCTAACGGTTGCTTATCACGGCGACGGGCAAAAAAGTCATCCATAGCCGCCTTAATTTCATCGGGATTGCCCTGCTTTAATACCATTTTAACAGTTGTTATTATTAAGTCGGTGTTTTTAAACGCGCTTGTGCGATAACCTAATTTCATATTTTCAAGACTGAATTCTTTTGCATTGCCGTTACGGTCAATTGCGGTAGCAGATACCGCCACCTGCGACATTTCGCCTCCGTATGCACCCGCATTCATATAAAGCGCGCCACCAACAGTACCAGGTATGCCATAGGCAAATTCAAGACCTGAAAGTCCCGCTTTTTGAGCGGCGATACACACAGCACGCAGACTTGACCCTGCACCGCACACCAGCGTAGTGCCATTAATATCAATATCCGCGATGCCCTCAAGACTTATAACAACACCCTCAATACCTTTATCGGATACCAAGAGGTTTGAACCCTTGCCTAATATAAAATACGGCACATTGAAGTTTTTGGATAAAGAGATTACGGTTTTTAACTCGTTTTCATCTTTAACCTTAACAAAAACATCTGCATTACCGCCTATTTTAAAGGTGGTATGGCGGCTCATAGGCTCGTTTTTAACATATTCAATTTTATACTCGTTTAATCCGACACACAGATTATCAAGTTGCATAAAATCACCTGTGAAAATTATTTATAAAGATTGCAAAGATATGCCGCGCCTATAATACCTGCGTCATTGCCAAGGTCGGCTGTCTTTATGATTGTTTTGGTTTTCATATTACGGGCATAGTTTTCGCCCTCAACATACTCGTTTATAGGATCGGTAAGGTACTCACCCTCTTTAGAAACACCGCCGCCTATGCATATTATGTCGGGCTGGAATATATCAAGCACGTTAGCAATACCCACTGCTACATAACGGATATACTCGTCAACAACCATAGTACCTACGCGGTCACCCAAACGCTTTGCCTTGAATGCGGTAACACCGTTTGCATTTTCGATATCACCGTCGCAAATTTCCCACATTCTGCTGTTTTTGTAGCGCATCATAGCCTGTTTGGTTTGACGCACAAGAGCCGTTGCAGACGCATAGGTTTCCCAACAACCAAATCGGCCGCAGGTGCAAGGCGGACCGCCCATTTGTATAACGGTGTGACCAAGTTCACCGCCTGCGCCGTTAGAACCTGAATATATCTGACCGTCTATTATAATGCCGCCGCCGACACCTGTGCCCAAAGTAATGGCAATAAAGTTTTTAGTACCTTTGCCCGCGCCTGCGATATATTCACCGTATGCCGCCGCATTAGCGTCGTTTTCTATATAAAACTTTTTACCTGTTTTTTCGTACATCATCTGACCTAGTGGCAGGTTATAAAATTTGAGGTTGTTAGAATAGGGCACGTTGCCTGTATCATGGTCAATAGAGCCTGGACAACCTATACCGTAGCCGTCAATATCATCTGCGGTAAGACCTGCGCTTTCTATTGCCTCAAAAGCAACTGCTACCAAATCATCTACTATCTCTTCCGAAGGACGAGGCAAATTTGTCTTGCGCTTTGCGGTGGCAATTATTCGGTACTTTTCGTCTACCACACCTGCGACTATGTTTGTTCCACCTAAATCTATACCTAATTTATACATATTTTACCTGCTTTCTTAATGCGTGGAGGGTCGAACCCAACACGCCTGACAAAATAAATTTTTTCGTTTTTTCTTGCCACATCACTTGTAATACGCCAGCCTTACAAAAATGAGCGTAAGCAAGACAGTAAAAAGCGTAAAGAGAAATCGTATTGTGTTCAACCCTCCACACATTAAAAAGGTTTTACACTTGTAGTATCATCGGATTTTTTGAAATCGTCGTTCATACCAAGACGGTTAAGCAAATCTTCAGCCGCATTGTAACCCAATTTTTTCTGACGGCTGTTCATAGCGGCAACCTCTATAATTACAGCCAGATTTCTACCAGGTTTTACGGGGATTGTAAGCGACGGAATCTGAAGACCCAAAATTTCGGTCTTTTGGGTTTCAAGCCCCATACGGTCGTAATTTTTATTTACGTCCCATTGCTCCATATTTATAACAAGGTCGATTTTTTCGGTTAACTTTACCGCGCCCACACCAAAGATACGGCTCGCGTTAATAATTCCAATACCGCGAAGTTCGATAAAATGGCGTATATTATCGGGTGCTGTACCTACAAGCGATTTGCTTGACACACGGCGGATTTCGACCGCATCATCGGCAATAAGACGGTGACCGCGTTTTACAAGTTCAATAGCCGTTTCACTTTTGCCGACACCGCTTTCACCCAAGAGTAGTATGCCCTCGCCATAAACCTCAACCAAGACACCGTGACGGGTAATTCTGGGGGCTAAATGCAAATTAAGATATGCAATTAATGCAGCCTCAAAATCCGACGTGGCTTCGCGCGTTACCAACAGCGGCACGCCGTGTTTTTGAGCCATTTGTTTATATATATCATCATCTGCCAAATTTCGCGCTATTATTACAGCGACAGGTTTTTTTGCAAAGAACTCATCAAGCCGTATATTTCGTTTTTCTGTGGCAAAATGTTGTAAAAAACCTATTTCACTCATACCGAGTATTTGTATTCTTTTAGCATCAAAATACTCGTAATAACCTGCCAGTTGCAAGCCGGGTCGGTTGATTTCGGCAGAGGATACCGTAATTTCGCCCTCAGTCTCGGGCATATTGAGAACATCTAAAGAAAATTCTTTTATAATTCGCGACAGTTCTATTGTGCAATCCGTTTTCATAACTACACTCCCACAATTTTACTTTTTTATATTATATCATATTATATATTATTTTTAAATATTTTTTTATTATTTTCTAAATTAAAAACTCTGCTTGTTTATAAAGCAGAGTTTTAATAATAAATTAATTTTCTTTTTGTTCAAAGTATTCGCTTAATTTTTCGCCTATTTCCATACGTATACGCGTCAGAGAACGATGATCGTCGTTATACTCGCGAATACTTGTCGTCACCTTTTTAATCTGACTTTCAATGTATTCTCTACCAAAGGTTTTTTCGACAAGTTCAAACATATAATAATCTTCTATAGCAGAACGCAACAGTTCAAGACGTATAGAACCGACAGGTCCGTCGATACCAATCTTGTCGCCGTTATAAAATAATGAACCGTCGCCAAAACAATAGTTTGAAAGGTATGATACAGAAGACGTCACATCCCAAGGGTTGCCGTCTAACCAGTGGGTAGTATTCCAATAAAGAAAACCTTTTACACCGTAAAGAAATTGTTGCCACAAAAGCACCCTGTGGTAAAAGCCTTCCATATCGATAAACAGGTTAGCATACGGAAGAGTTGGCTCCCAACAGCAATACCACCAGACGCGTTCGCCTTTTTTAACGCGCTCACTCATATAATATTTAAACCAGTCATCTTTAAACAGATTTGTTTTTGGACACCATACAACGTTGTATTTTTCAAGAAGATCGACCGCTCTGACGGTGTCACAATCAATAGGATTTGTATAGTGTGGCACCACCTGCTTATGATTTGGAAAATTCTTTTCTATGCGGTTATAATCGTCCTCAAGCCGCGCATAATCCGCCATTGTTTTTGGTGTATCCACCGTATAAAACAATGCCTTTTTCAACCATTCGGGATTTGTCTTTAACTTGTCATAATATGCAGATATCGTTTCGTCTGAAACGTTCTTTGCAGGCACGTGAAAACAAGCAACTTTAGGATTATTCATATACTCATCGGCTCTTGGATCTAAAATATCATAAGGCAAAAATCTTGCGCAGATATGATAGCGGTTAAGCAGGGTATCATAGTAATTTTTATAAACTTTTTGCGGATTGTCGGTTTTATGACATTTAAAAAGAAATTCTTCGTCAATACCAAAACTGGTTTCTATATGCCTTTCAGGATTGATGGCAAAGTTCCACACACGTACAAAAAGTTGATATTTGTCATAAATCTCGCCGTTTTCATAAAGCACAACCGCAAGTTCATAACTTCCTGCTTTTGTATCAAGGGTTGTAGATATATTTATGCGGTAGGTTACGTTTTTCCATTCATTAAGGTCAAAGCAACCGTCATCCTGTACCACGGGGTCGGGCCATAAAGCGCCCTCACAACTTACATAATGTTCCCGAAGCAGTTCTACGGTAAAGCCCGCATTGGTATTGTCAATAACCTCTATTTTCATATTTTTGCGTTCGCCCTGCTTTGAAAGCACCGAAAACTGACATCCTTCGGTAGCGTTTTGCGCCACGTATACGGTAAATTTTTCTATTCTACCAAAAGGTTGGCAGGTTTTTGGCAACACCTTTTTTTCAGGCGCGTTGAACATTACATGTAAATTTTTCTCCATTCGGATAACCCTCACAAATTTAGTGCTTATGCTGAATAAAAATCAACCTAATATTAACATTTTAACATATGAAATATTAAAAAACAACACCGATTTTAAAAAAATAAACCTAAAAAATAAAACTCTGCTTGTATCAAGCAGAGTTTTATCTTATTTACTGTAATATTCGTCAAGTTTATTGCCTATCTCAACACGTATGCGCGAAAGCAGACGGTGGTCGTCGCAGTATTCACGCACACTTGTTGTGATTTTGTTTATCTGTTCAACAACATAGTCTCTGCCAAATGCCTTTTCAGCCATTTCAAGCATATGATAATCTTCGATAGCAGAGCGAACAATCTCTAAACGAAGTGAGCCGACAGGTCCGTCGATACCCACCTTATCACCGTTATAAAACAGTGAGCCGTCACCAAAGCAGTAGTAAGAGAGTTCGGGTACTGGGCTTGTAACATCCCACGGAGAACCGTTGTTCCAATGTGTTGTCTGCCAATAAAGAAAACCTTTTATACCATAGAGATACTGTTGCCACAAAAGAGTTCTGTGATAAAAGCCCTCCATATCGATAAACATATTAGCATACGGTAGCGGCGGCTCCCAACAGCAGTACCACCAAGTGCGATCGCCTTTTTGTCGGCGGTCGTGCATATAGTCTTTTAACCAATCGGCTTTAAACAGACTATTTTTGGGACACCATACAATGTTGTACTGTGAAAGCAGGTCAACTGTGCGTTTTCCCTCGCCGTCGCGCGGATCCATATAGTAAGGCACTACCTGCTTATGACCTGGGAACAACTTTTCAAGGCGTTCGTACACCGCTTTTATTCTGTCGTAATCTGCCATGCATTGAGGCTCGTCAACTATATAAAACATAGCCTTATCAAGCCATACGGGATTTGTTTTTAATTTTTCGTAATAGGCTTTTATTTTTTCATCGGTTGCGGCATCTTCACCCAAAGAATCGCAGGGAATATGAAACGTGGTAACACGCGGATCGCTCATATACTCATCGGCTCTGGGGTCTAAAATATCGTAGGGCAAAAATCTGCCGCAGATATGATAACGGTTGAGCAAAGTGTCGTAATAATTTTTAAAGGTGGTTTCGCGGTCTTGGGTTTTATGCTGTAAAAACAGCCATCTTTCATCAATGCCAAACGAAGTGTCCATATGCTTTTCGGGATTTATGGCAAAATTCCAGACCTTAACCCAAAGGTTATACTGACCGTAAAGTTCACCGTTTTCGTAAAGGTTTACTTTAAAATCATAATTACCGGGCTTTGTATCAAGCGTGGTGCTGAAATTAATAAGATATGTAACATTTTTTAACTCTTCTAAATCAAAACAACCGTCATCAGCAAGCACAGGGTCTGGGTATAACGCACCCTCACAACTTACGTAATGCTCGCGAAGCAGTTCTACCGTAATGCCTTTATCGGTATCTCCTACCACTTCTATTTTAAGATTTTTGCGTTCACCCTCTTTAGAAAGTACCGAAAAATGACATCCCTCGGTTGCATTTTGCGCTACGCAAACCGAATAACTTTCTACCTTGCTAAACGGTAAATATGTTTTTGGTAATACCTTTTTATCCAGAGAGTTGAACATTATATGCAGGTTCTTTTGCATTCTCTGTACCCCTTCCTTCTTTTTACAATAAGATTATTCTAACACACAAATACAATAAAAACAATTACAAAAATGCCAGTTTTTGTTAATATTTTTTATGTATTTCTTTGTTATTTATCATTATTTAATGAATACACGTCCGCAACTTCGCTGATTGTTATGTAAGCGTGGGGGTCTATTGTATGCACAATATCCTTCATTCGTGCAACCTGAAAACGATTTACAATAAAATATATCATAGCCTTGTCTTTGTTAGAATATCCGCCTTTAGCGTCGAGTTTGGTTATACCGCATTCAAAGTGATTTGACAGCGCGTCACATATTTCGGTCGGATGTTCGGTAATTATGATTGCAGATTTTGCCCTGTCAAAACCGTCAACAATAAAGTCGATTGTTTTTAATGCCGCGTAATACGTAACAATAGAATAAAGCGGCAAAATCCAACTTTTTATTACAAGACCGCAAATCACGTAAAGCAGTATGTTATAAACCATAACAAACGTACCCACGCTTACACCCAACCGCTTTGCAAAGATTACCGCCATAACCTCAATGCCGTCCATAGCACCGCCGTAGCGTATGGCAAGACCGCTGCCTATGCCCGATATTACGCCACCAAACAGTGCGCAAAGCAACAAGTCGGTTTGGGCAATAGGAGATGCAACGCTTACGTCAATAGGAAAAACATCAGTTATAAGCCAAGCGACGAGTGAATAAACCGAAACGGTATATATAGCGTACGCAGTAAACACCTTACCCTGCTTTTTCATACCGTAAATAAAAAGCGGTACGTTAAGAATAAGCAGAAAAACAGACAGGGATAACGGAGTCACCTGTGAAAGAAGAATTGAAGTACCTGATATACCGCTGTCGTACAGATTTACGGGCGATATAAAAAGTGTTACGCCTATCGCGTTAATAATGCCCGCGACGGTTAGCATTAAAATGTTTTTTAGTTTAATTTCTTTTAAAAAATTCATCATAGTATCCTTTTTATGTTATTTAGTATATAATACCATATTTTCCTTGATACTTCAAATTTATTTTTAATATTTACAAAATATTCAATTTTTAATATTTACAAAATATTCAAAAATCAAAACCGTTGCTTAAATTTAAAGCAACGGCTTTTGGTTAATTATTTTACATTACTTATTGCTGTAGTACTCGCTTAATTTATTACCTAAATCGCGGCGCACTTCATCAAGCATCCAGTGTAAATCGTGATAACGGTAAACACTGCTGGTAATTTTGCTTACCTCGTTTACAACGTATTCTCTGCCAAATGTTTCTTCGGCAAGGCGGAACATATAATGGTCTTCGATACCATAGCGCAAAATCTCCATACGGAGTGAGCCAACAGGACCGTCAATACCAATACGATCACCGTTGTAAAGCAACGAGCCGTCACCAAAGCAGTAGTTTGAAAGTTCGGGCACGGTGGCGGTTACATCCCAAGGGGAGCCGTGTTTCCACCAGTTTACCGACCAATAAAGCATACCGTTTATGCCGTATAGATACTGTTGCCATGCGATTGTGCGTTGGTAAAAGCCTTCCATATCAATAAACACGTTGCTGTAAGGAAGACCAGGTTCCCAACAGTAATACCACCACGTGCGGTCACCTAATTTTTCACGCTTGAGCATAAATTCGCCCATATAATCGTCTTTAAAAAGGCTGATTTTAGGACACCAAACCTTACAGTGACGGGCAAGCAGGTCGATAGCCCTCTTACCCTCTCCGTCACGCGGATTCATATAAAAAGGCACTACCTGCGAGTGATTTGGATGATATTTTTCGATATGATTGTAGGCATTTTCTATTCTTTCGTAGTCTGCCATACATTGCGGCTCATCCACAACGTAGTAATAAGATTTTTTAAGCCATTCGGGGTTGGTTTTAAGTTTGTTGTAATAAGCCGTTATTGTGTCAGGTTTTGCGTCATAAGGTATGCAAAACGATTTTACGGCAGGGTTGTTCATATACTCATCTGCGCGCGGGTCGAGTATATCATAAGGCAAAAAGCCTGCACAGATGTGATAACGCTCTAACATAAAGTCGTAATACTTTTTATAAAGCAATTCATAATTGTCGCTTTTGTGAATTTTTTCGAGGTGCGACATTTCCATACCGAAAGCGGTTTCCATTAACTTGTTGTGGTCGATTTCAAAGTTCCACACAGTTACCCAAACGTCGTATTCGCCGTAAATTTCGCCGTCTTCACGCAAGATTACCTTTATACCATAGCCACCTGGAATTGTGTCGCGGGTGGTTACGATGTTTATAAGATATGTAACGTTTTTCCATTCTTCAAGGTCAAATGTGTTGTCGTTTGGCACTACAGGGTCGGGATAAAGCGCACCGTCGCAGTCAACATAGTGTTCACGAAGGATTTCTACTGTAAATCCTGCGTTGCAATCGTTAACTACCTCTATGCTCATATTTTTACGGCTACCTGTCTTTGATAGGATAGACATTTGACAGCCTTCTGTAGCGTTACGCGCTACGTAAATATTGTAACTTTCTCTTGGGGTGAAAGGGTTATATTCCCTTGTTCTCATAGTTTTTTGAGGGGTAACAAACCATATGTTCAAATTCTTTTCCATAACAACTGTTCCTTGCAAAAAAATATCCTCGTTATTTTATCACACAAACAAAGAAAAAGCAATTACTTTTTTTGTTTGTATTTTTTATCCTTTTCCGCGAAATAATACAGTTTTACGAACCGTCCAAAAAGCCGATCCCTATGATGTTACTTTAGTTCACTGCGTAAAAAAAGGCGCGGATTAATCCGCGCCCTACGATATAAAATTTTAGTATTCGTGGAATATTTCACAAATCGCGCAGGCGATTTTTTTCATTGTTGCAGTTTACTGCAACTCCACATCCCATTTGTTAATATACTGCATAAGTAATGCGTAATCGCGATTGTTAATTTTACCGTCTGCATTTACGTCAGCAGCCTCTTCAATAATGGTAACGTCCCATTTGTTGATATATTGCATCATCAACGCATAATCGCGGTTATTTATTTTACCGTCATCGTTTACGTCACCTGATATATAGTTTGTATTTAAGAATTTGGACATTTGGGTACTGCCGTCGGCATAGGTAACCTTGCAGACATAAATGCCTTTTT
>CAYOVQ010000001.1:0-37213 GCA_964407485.1 uncultured Ruminococcus sp. | reverse complement strand
AAAAGTCTATAACTTTTGGCGCGTCGTTGGCAAGCGCCGAGCATATGGGTGACTTACAGTCAAGTATACGCATCGGGTTGCGGGAAAGCCTGTCGCGACAGGTTTCGCAAAGCGTATCTATATGAGATGCAAAGTATTCGCTTAATGCCTTGTGGTAATTTTTACGACATTCGGGACAGCCGATAGAGTTAATTTCGAGTGAAATATTTTTTATACCAACCGTCTCTAATACCTGTAAACCTAATGAAATAACCTCGGCATCGGCGGCAGGTGAAGCCGCGCCAAAACACTCTACTCCAAATTGATGAAATTCACGAAGTCTGCCAGCCTGCGGTTTTTCATAACGGTAACAACCGCCCACGTAACAAACCTTAACAGGCAATGCGCCGTTTACAAGACCGTGTTCTATAACACTGCGTACAACACCAGCGGTAAGTTCGGGGCGCAATGTGATTGAGCGGCCGCCCTTATCGTCAAAAGTGTACATTTCTTTTTGTACAACGTCGGTTGTATCACCGACACTGCGTTGAAATACTTCGGTATGCTCAAAAACGGGAACGCGTATCTCACGGAAACCGTAAAGTGAAGCAATATCCAACATTTTACCCTCTACAAAATGAAATTTGTGAGAGTCTGCGGGTAACATATCGTTCGTGCCTTTTATAGCACGGTTAATTTCTGCCATTTTAAAATAACTTCCTGACTATATAAAATTTAAGAATTTTTAAGAATTTCGCGCCAATCAAGGTCACCACGCTCAAGACCGTGTATAAGCACTTCGGCGGTGGCAATATTGGTAGCAACGGGAATATTATGCACATCACAAAGGCGCAATAATGCTTGCTCGTCGGGCTCATTTGGCTTTGGCGTTAACGGGTCACGGAAGAGCAACAACAGGTCGATTTCATCACAGCCTATGCGAGATGCAATCTGTTGCGCGCCGCCCTGTGAACCAGCCAAAAAGCGTGTTATCTCAAGTCCTGTTGCCTCGGCCACGGTTTTACCCGTAGTGCCTGTGGCTACAAGATTATGTCGGCTGAGTATTCCGCAGTATGCTATACAAAACTGCACCATAAGTTCCTTTTTTGCATCGTGTGCGATTAAAGCAATAGTCATAAAATTTTGCCCCCTTAGAAAGTGTATTTGTATTGCTTATATTTTTTTGATTTTTGGCAATTTGACTTCTTTGCCGTCAAGCCTTTGAGTTATGCGGTAAAGAGCCTTAAATGCCCTTGTTTTTCTGTTAATGTTATGAGTAACGCTAAGTAACATAAGTTCTGCGCTTTGAGGTACCACCCCTAAAAGCCTGAAGCCCGATATATCTATTATATCATCAATATTGCTGTATATTTTCTTTTTAATATATTCTGCATCAAAACGGTTGATTATAAGTCGCGGCGCTATTTTTCTATCGCCTAAAGTTTGGCAAACAGCGGCGGCATCGCGCACAGATACAGGGTCGGGATTGCAGATGCTTAAAAACTGTGTGTCCTCACCGATTGCAGAATAGAGTGAAAAGTCAAGCCCTGCGGGAAAGTCGAAAATTACAACGTCATACATTGATTTTACTTTTTTTGCAAAGTCTGATAAAGCACCGAACGATATACTGCCTATATGCGACGGCGCAGGAATAACGCTTATCTGCGCATTTGTGGGCAGGGTATAGGTAGCATCGCCAATGGACGCGCCGTTTAAAATATCCGACAGGTCAAAAACAACCTTATGGTCTATACCTAAAAGAAGGTCAAGACAACGCAGTCCCTCGTCCATATCAATAAGCAGAACGCTTTTGCCCATTTTTGCAAAAGCCAGAGCCAGTCCGCACGAAACGGTAGACTTGCCTGTGCCGCCTTTACCCGATGTGGTGGCTATACAAATACCCATTTAATGCGCCTCCTGACTATTGATTGCTTTTTCAAAATATTTTATCATAAAAGGTATTTTATGTCAATTAACAAAAGCCTTAAATTAACTATTAAAATTATTCTATTACAGTAAAAGGCAGAATATCCGAAGCGGTGTTTTCTGTTGAGAAGAAGTATGCATCAAGTATCTGACGAACAAGATTACCCGAGGCATAACTCGATGCGCCGTGCTCAAGAACTACCGAAATAGCGATTTCTGGGTTATCATAAGGCGCAAACACAATAAAGGTTGAGTGATCTGCCTTGCCTTCTACCTGCGCGGTACCTGTTTTACCGCCTATTTTAATGGGGTAATCACCCAGCGCTGCCTGACCTGTACCGTCAACTGTAACCGACAGCATGCCCGTTTTTATAGAGGATATCGTACTTTCTTTAAGACTTATGGTATTAACCACCTGCGGATCACATTCATCATAGGTTTCGGTCATATCGTAAGAGACAATTTTGTCAATAAGTGTAGCCTTATAGTGTGTGCCGCCGTTAGCAAATGTGGCGACATAATTTGCAAGTTGAAGCGGTGTAAAGGCATTCATTTGACCAATTGCAATCTGCAACGTGTCACCGCCAAAGCCGTTAGACGTAGGCTCAACCAAAATACCCGCGCTGTCATTAACTTCGACGCCTGTTTTTACACCTAAACCAAATTGTTTATAGTAATCGGTAAGAGTCATAGCGCCAACGCGGCGACCAAGTTCAAAGAAAAAGTAGTTGCAACTTTTTGAAAGCGCCGTCGTAAGATTCATATGCTTGTGAAAATGCATACAACTGGGTTGAAAGTCGTCAAAGTATTTATATGTACGTGAGCAATAGATTGTTTCGCCAGTGGTGTAAAGATTATTTTCAAGTGCCGCCGCCGCAACAATAGGCTTGATTGTAGAGCCTATAGGGTACACACCCTGAAAAGCGCGGTCGGTAAGTGGATTGGTGGGGTCGGCAAGCAGTGCGTCGTAATTTTCTGACATTGTAGCCGTATCGTACGTAGGATAATTTGCAGAGGTAATAACACCGCCGCTATTTATATCAATTACAACTGCGGCGCCTGCGCGGGCTGTACCGCCCTCGCTCTGCAATGTTTTAACGGTATTTGCAAGCGCGTCCTGTACGGTGCGTTGCATTTTTGCGTCAATAGTCAGCATTATCGTTTTGCCTGCAACTGCTTTTTTTGTAACCTCTTGGCTTATAATATTGCCCTCTTCGTCAAGGTAGTAGGTTATTTCACCGTCGGTTCCGCGAAGATATTCTTCGGCATAGTATTCGATACCGCTTTTGCCAACCTTATCGTCAAAGGAATAGCCACGCTTCTTGTAATTTTCACCCTCTGCCCAGTCCTCTTCATAAATAGGACCCACTGTACCGATAAGATTTACGGCAAGTGACGTATCGGGGTAATATCTGAACGGAACAACCTCTACCGAAACCCCGTCTAACATAAAGTTTGACTCTGATATTTTGAGCATAAGTTCGTTAGGAATATCTTCTGCAAAGGTGTATGGGTATGAAATTGAAAAATCCTCAATTTCCATACTGTAACGCACGCCCATTATTTTGCGTTGTTGATCTACCGTATAATTTTCAAGTTCATAACGCTCTACCAGACGCACAAAACAGTTTTCTGCCGTGGCATAATCGGCAAGTTCTAATGTTTTAATAAGTTTTTCGGTAGATTCGCCCTCATTAAAATTGTAGGGAGCCTGATAATTGAGCGGTAGCCTGTCCTTGTGCTCAACAGTTTTTTCGTCCAGCAAATTAACAAGCGTAAGGATAATATCATTAATATT
This sequence comes from uncultured Ruminococcus sp., assembly GCA_964407485.1. Taxonomy (GTDB): domain Bacteria; phylum Bacillota; class Clostridia; order Oscillospirales; family Acutalibacteraceae; genus UBA737. The sequence continues at coordinate 33,510 of CAYOVQ010000001.1, read as the reverse complement.
GTCTTTAACATAAGCCTTGTTAAAAACAATGTTGTAGCCGTCACGGTTGGCGGCTATCTGTCTGCCGTAACTGTCAAGTATTTCACCGCGTGGCGCTTTAAGAACCGCCGTTCTTGAAGACGTGCTACCCTGAGCGTTAGACGAATATTTTGAAGAATTTACGATTTGTATAGAATATATTCTTGCGGTATAAAGTATGATAATCAACACCAACAGTATTGACAGTACTGTAAGGGTGGTCTGATGTTTTTTTGTGAACGGCACTTAAAGTCACCTCGCTTTTAAAGATATTTAAAATTATTTATAAAATTTTTTATAAAGGTGTTTTTCAAGATAATAAAACGGAACTATAAAAGCGGCGGTATATACACAAGAGGGAAACACCGTGCGCATTAAATAGGTTAAATTTTCTGTAAGAGACATAGAGAAAGCATAGCACAACAGCCAACGTAAAACAAAGTAAAACGCCGTACATATAAGGCAAAGCGCTATTGCCGATAAAATATTATTATTAAACAAATGCTTTATAATAAGCACTGCGCAAAGTCCTATAATTAAAAATATTATTGCATTAAAGCCTTGCGGCGTGCTTGCAGTAGTATCCATAAAAATACCGATTATAAGCCCTGATATTGCGGCGGTAAGTTCTGAACAAAACATACAAACAGCCACAAGAAGCGCTAATGGCAATATAGGGTTGGCGTGAAAAATTTTTAATGAGAATACATTGTTATATTGAACAAATATCAAGAGGATAAATAACAGAGAGTTAATAAACCGTAATGTAAAAATGTTTTTTTGACTGGTCATAGGCTTATTCACCGCCCTCGACGTTTATACCGCCCTGTCCTTCAAAAGAGGTTATAACCATAACCGAGCGCAGTTCGAAAATCTCGGCAAAAGGTTTTATTTCGGCATAGATAGAGTTGTTGTTTTCATCAATGCCAATGTTGTTAACCGAGCCTATAAGCAGGCCTTCGGGGAAAATACCCTCACCCGAAGTTATTACATAATCGCCTACGGCAACACTGCATGAGCGTGCAAGATTTTGCAGACGGCAAAATCCGTTTTCGGCGAATGATAAAGAGCCTGTAACAATACCCGAATCACTTGTTCGGTTGTCGAGAGCGCCTAACGTTATATCGGGACTGAATATTGTGGTAACCTTGCACGAAGTAAGACCAACTTCGGTAACGTAACCCACAATTCCTGCGTCGGTAATAACGGGATCGTATTTATCAATTCCTGCGGTGGACCCCTTATTTATAGTGAAACCGCCGTATGGGTCGTCGTGATCGCGGGCAATTAGTGTTGCATCACAAAAATCAAAATCGGGATTATTTTCTTTTATACCGAGATAATCTTTATAAAATTCGTTCTGCTCGGAAATTTCTTCATAATCGGCAATCTTTTGACGTAAAGAATCAATTTCTGCTTTAAGTTCTGAATTTTCAAGACTAAGTTCGCTGCCGCTGTTATAAGTTTCAAAAAAATCAGTAACGATATTTGATACGCTGGTAAAAAAACTTCTAAATGGTGCGGCAACAGTACCCGCAATGTCGGTTTGCGGCGACATACGTTTAGCAAAAATTGCAAAGGAAGCCGTTAACAAAACAACGGCGCAAAAAACTGCCAGTATAATTTTAAACTGACGGCTGCGAAGAAAAAAACGCATTTTTATTTCTCCTTAATTTATCTAAATCTTTTTCCTCTGCGGAATACATAGTTCTGGAATCCGCTGTCGTCTTCAAGACGCTTTGCCGCGCCCAAAACAACGCAGTCGAGGGGATTTGCGGCAACGCTTACAGGCATGCCTGTCTCTTCTGCTATAAGTTCGGCAAGTCCGCGAAGTAACGCGGTGCCGCCCGTAAGGGTTATACCGCTGTCTATAATATCGGCAGAAAGTTCGGGAGGTGTTTTTTCAAGTGTTGAACGTATTGCATCAATTATCTGTGAGATAGGATCAACCATGGCGTCACGCACTTCGGCAGAAGTTATGGTAACGTTCTTTGGCAGACCGTCAACAACATTTCGACCCTTGATTTCTATAGATGTTTCACCTTCATACTCTTTTGCAGAGCCAATATCTATTTTAATCTGTTCAGCAGTGCGTTCACCTATAAGCAGATTGTGCTTTTTACGCATATAGTTAATGATTGCTTCATCAAGGTCATCACCTGCAATGCGCAGTGATTGTGCGGTAACAATATCGCCTAATGAAATAACGGCAATTTCACTTGTACCGCCTCCGATATCAACTATCATATTACCTGTGGCTTCCTGAACTGGAAGTCCTGCGCCTACCGCCGCTGCCATAGGTTCTTCAACAAGGTCAATGTCATATGCGCCTGCTTGCTTTGCGGCATCGTAAACAGCGCGGCTTTCAACCTCGGTTACACCGGTGGGTATGCAGATTACCATACGAACGCGCGAAAAGAACGAGCCTTTAAGCGCCACACTTACAAATCTTTTAAGCATAGCGGCGGTTACGTCAAAGTCGGCAATAACGCCGTCTTTAAGTGGGCGCACGGCTACAATGGAACCTGGGGTTCTGCCTATCATTTCTTTAGCCTCGCGACCAACCGCGCGCACGGCATCGTTTCGTACATCATAAGCCACAACAGATGGCTCGCGCATTATAATTCCTTTGCCTTTTACACATACCAATGTATTAGCAGTGCCAAGGTCAACGCCAATATCTCTTGTAAACATATATAAACTCCTTAAAACTTATTTGTTATCCTTTTGAGGCGGAACGATAAGATGTATTGCCGACGGAATATTTGTAAGTGTCAGCGTGTCTTTACCTGCAGAAAATTCACCGTCAAGCGTCCACGGCACAGCTTCGCCGCCCGTTATGGTCACTTCGTGAGCGTGGAAAAATTCTATTCCGTCGCGTGACAAATCTTTTCTTAAAATTCCGTCAACAATTGATTGAAATTGCATTATTGTATTTGGATTTTTAATAAGAAAAACTTCAAACTTGCCGTCATTAAGTTTAACCACAGAGTCATTAAACTTTACTATGCCGCCTACCGACATAGAGTTTGAAACTGCGCCAAACAAAAAGTCATCTTCAATTTCACGGTCGTCAAATTTAAATTTAAGATGAATAGGTTTAATATTGCTTAAACTTTTGATGCCTTCAAAAAAATATGCCGCCTGACCTAATACGTTTTTAACCTCTTGCGGTGCCGAGTACGAAGCCTCGGTAAATGCGCCGAATGAAGCGGTATATGAGAAATATTTGTCATCAAATTTACCTATATCAAGGTCGGTTTCTACACCGTTTACAATATCGCTTGCAGCGGTTGCGGGATTGCGCGAAATATTAAGTCCCGAAGACCATTCGTTAAGCGTACCGTAGGGAATATAACCTAAAGTGCATTTGATTTTTGAACGCATAATACCTGTTATTACCTCGTTGAGCGTGCCGTCTCCGCCGCACACAACTATGCGGTCATATTCGCCCTCGCGTATTGACTGCGCCTTAATTGTGGCATCGCCCTGACATTTTGTGGGGTAAACGCTGACATCAAAATCGGCTTCTGAAAAAATCTGAATAATCTTTAATAGGTCATTCTTTATTTTTGCCTTTCCCGCACGGGGATTGGTTATTATAAGAAGTTTTTTGTTTTTCATATGCAAAACCTCCAAAATAGATTATCTGTAATTTATAGGCAATGTTGCCGTCGCGTTAAGTGAAGCGTCAGAAACGTTCCCGCTTGCAAATTCATAATATCCCTGTACACCTACCATAGCGGCATTGTCGCCGCAGTATTTAAGCGGTGGGTAATAAAGTTTTATGCCGCGATTATCGCATTCTTTTTGCATTCTTGCTCGCAGTTCGGAATTAGCCGAAACACCGCCCGCAAGCACCAGCGTTTTGTAACCGCTCTTTTCCACAGAGGATATTGTTTTTTGTATAAGTATATCGCACACCTTTTGCCTTATTGTAGCGGCAAGAACAGGTGTGTCGATCTCTTCGCCTTTTTGGGTCTTGTTGTGAACAAGGTTTACAACTGCGGTTTTAAGTCCTGAAAAACTAAAATCATATTCGTTTTCGGTGTGAGGTGAGGGAAGAGGATATTTTTTTACATCCGCCTCGGTTGCAATTTTATCAAGATTGACACCGCCTGGGTATGAAAGCCCCAATGCGCGCGCGGTTTTATCAAAACATTCGCCTGCGGCATCATCGGTAGTTCTGCCAACGGGGTTAAATTTGGTATAATCTGTAACCTCTGTGATTATAGTGTTGCCGCCCGATACGGTAAGGCACATAAACGGAGGTTTAAGTTCGGGTGTGTCGATGTAGTTTGCCGCTATGTGTGAGCGTAGATGATGTACGGGGATAAGCGGTACGCCCAAAGCGTGACTTAAACCTTTTGCAAAGTTAACCCCTACAAGCAATGCCCCAATAAGACCGGGCGCAAACGTAACAGCAACTGCATCAATGTCGCTGTATGTAATACCTGCAGCCTTTAAAGCCTCTGCACACACTTGACTTATTGCCTCGGTATGTCTGCGTGAGGCGATTTCGGGCACAACACCGCCGTAAATTTTGTGTTCGGCTATTTGAGTAGCAACTATATTTGAAAGAATTTTGCGTTCATCGGTTATGGCTACCGACGTTTCGTCACAAGACGATTCTATTGCTAAAATTATCATTAAATCACCGTAAAAATCAGTTGAAATTTTTTGTCATTATTAGTGCGTCTTCTTGTGGGTTTGTATAAAATCTTTTGCGTCTGCCAACTTGAGTGAAGCCAAATTTATTATAAAGTGAAATTGCAGCATCGTTTGAAACCCGTACTTCAAGAGATATAAATTCAAGTTGGTGCTCACAGTCGCTTATTACGTATTCAAGCAACTTTTTGCCAACACCTTTGCGACGGTGTTGCGGCAAGACCGCAATGTTTGTTACATAGCCTTCGCCTGCAATTTTTGAAATACCCATATAACCTGCAACATTGTCTTTTACACGCGCTATATAAAACGCAGTACCCGCATACATTGACTCTCTTATTGCGTTTTCACTCCAAGGTGTAGAAAAACATTCTTTTTCAATTTTTGCAATATCTGCAATATCGCCGCTTGTTGCATATTTTACTGTAACCGTGTCAAAAAAACCGTTATTTATAAGATTATCAATGCCTGCAAATATATTGTCACGGCATCTGCGGTATGTATCAATATCACAGCCAAACGGGTCTGGAATACCGCCCGATAAAACATATATACGGTTTTTATTGCAACCCGATGATAATAAAATCTGCCTGTGTGACTCGGTCATACATATTATAGCGTCGGCTTGTAATATCTCATCTGAAGTAATGCATTGAGATATATGCTCTGAAATGTCAATGCTCATCTCATTCATAACGGCGACAGAGTTTGGATTAGCAGGTTCGCCGCAACTAAAACCACGGCTTATTACGGATACACCGTCTAAATTTTTAGATTTTAAATATCCCTCTGACATAGGACTTCGGCAGGTGTTACCCGTGCACACAAAAATAATATTCATATCAGTCTTTTGCCTCAAGCCATGTTTTGCCGCTGTGCGCGTCAACCTTGAGTTCTACTGTAAGTGAGGCGGCGGCAGACATTTCTTCTTCAAGAATTTTACAAACAGCCGCTTTATCGTCCTCTTTACATTCTACAATAAGTTCATCGTGCACCTGCAAGATGAGTTGCGCGTCGGGTATTTCTTTTTGAAGTCGGTCGCTTACCTTTATCATAGCAATTTTTATAATATCGGCGGCAGTGCCCTGTATGGGCGCGTTGCGCGCAACACGCTCGCCAAAGGCGCGAAGCATACCGTTAGATGCCGAAAGTTCGGGCAGATAACGTCTTCTGCCAAAAAGAGTAGAGACATATCCGTCGGCCTTTGCGGCTTCGATAGTGGTTTCCATATAGCGCGCAATACCCTTGTAGGTATCAAGATAGTTCTTAATGTATGTGTCGGCTTCTTTGCGGCTGACACCAATATCTTTAGCGAGTGAAAATGCGCCTATGCCGTAAACAATACCAAAGTTAACCGCTTTTGCGCGACTGCGCATAACGGGTAGTACCATTTCAATCGGAATATTAAACACCTGCGATGCGGTTACTGTGTGAATGTCGGTATCGCTTTTGAACGCGTCAATCATAACAGGGTCATTTGCCATAGATGCGAGTACACGCAGTTCTATCTGTGAGTAGTCGGCATCACAGAGTACGTAACCGTCACGCGCGGTGAAAAACTTGCGCAAAATTCTGCCTTCTTCTGTTCTTACGGGAATATTCTGAAGATTTGGCTCAAGCGAACTGATTCTGCCTGTTCTTGCTTCGGTCTGGTTAAAGGTAGAATGAATTCTGCCGTCGTCACCACGGCACGCAAGTAAACCGTCACAGTAAGTGGATTTAAGTTTTGCAAGTTGTCTGTACTGCAAAATCATTTCTACTATCGGGTAATCGTAACGCAGTTCTTCAAGCACTTCGGCATTGGTGCTGAAACCGCTTTTTGTTTTCTTTTTGGCGGGCAGACCCAGTTTTACAAACAAAATCTGACCGAGTTGCTTGGGCGAATTAAGGTTAAATTCTTCCCCTGCAAGATTATATATTTCGGCAGTAAGTTCTTCAATTCTTGTGGCTAACAGTTTTGAATGCTCTTGCAGTCCGTCAAAATCGGCTAAAAAGCCAACTTTTTCCATAATTGCTAACACGCGAGCAAGGGGCACTTCAATATTATAAAGCAGGTCTAACTGTCCGCTGTCGTTAAGCGACTTTGTAAGTCCGTCACAACAAGCGGTAAACTGCACTGCGGTTAAGAGACATTCATCATCACAGTTTTCTGCTGTATAGTCAGCGGCACTATATTCTGCAACAAGACGGGGCAGAGAATAGTCCGATGCAGACGGGTTGCAAAGATAACCTGCCAGCATGGCATCAAACTGTACCGCCTTTGTACCTGCGTATTTTTTATAAAGATTTTTATAATCATAAACGCGTTTAATTATATTTTTATTCTCTAAAAGCGCAGTTAATTCGGTTTCGGTTAAACGGCATACAACTTTACCGCTTACTGCCGCAATACCGTTATCGCTTATATAAATATCCGCGGTGTCTTTAATGTCGGCGGCAGTGCCTTTTTTAAAGGTAAGATTTTTGGTTTTGTTTGTGGTGTTTTGCACAGAGACAACAGGAGTAATTCCCATTTTTTCCATAAGTTTAAAGAATTCAAGTTTTGTCATAAGTGCGGCAAGGCCGTTAGTGTTTGCCATGCTTATCTTATAACTTGCAATGTTTGTATCAATAGGCGCTTCACGGCTGATAGTACCAAGTGTGCGGCTTAAAAAAGCATTGTCTTTGTCTGTGGCGAGTTTTGTGCGCACGCCGTCTTTAATATCAAGTTCGTCCAAATGTTCATAGATGTAATCGATACTGTGGTAGCGGGTGATAAGGTCGGTTGCGGTTTTTTGCCCCACTCCCGTAACACCCGGAATGTTATCTGATGAGTCACCCATAAGTGATTTAAGTTCTATCATCTCATCAGGAGTAAGACCGTAATCTTCAAAAAGTTTTTCTACCGTGTAATCAGTGATTTCGGGGTGACCCATTTTGGTTACCGTAAGCAGAACACGTGTGGTGTCTGACACCAACTGAAGTGAATCGCGGTCACCTGTGGCGATAACGCAACTGTCACCGCTTTTGTGGGCGCTTTCTGCCAGAGTGCCCAAAATATCGTCGGCTTCATAGCCTTCACATTCAATATATTTATATCCTGCAAGCGTAAGCCATTCTTTAAGAACAGGAAACTGCTGGTGCAACTCATCGGGCATAGCGTGTCTGCCCGCTTTGTATGCGTCATACATTTTATGACGGAATGTAGGGGCTTTGAGGTCAAACGCCACTGCAACACAGTCGGGATTTTCTTTTTCAAGCAGTTTATTTAAAATATTTATAAATCCGTAAACGGCATTGGTGTACTGACCGTCTTTGGTAGAAAGCAGTTTTATACCGTAAAAAGCGCGGTTTATTATGCTGTTTCCGTCAATTGCAAGCAGTTTCAAAACGCCATTTCTCCTTTTAGTATATAATTATAATTATAATTATTATAGCATTATAATAACATTTTGTCACTATAAAATTTAAAAAATTGACAGAAAATTCATTTTTGGTTATAATGTCACTTATGAAGATTAAGAATATTGAAATTAAAGGTTATGCTGCTCTAGCGCCTATGGCAGGTGTTGCCGACAGGGCTATGAGAGAAATATGTGCGGAGTACGGTGCGGGCTTTACCGTGGGCGAACTTACAAGCGCGCGTGGTGTTATGCAGGGTGATAAAAAATCTGCGCGCCTGCTTGAGTGCTTTAAAGGGGACGCAGTATGCGCGTCGCAACTTTTTGGACGTGATCCTGAAATAATGGCTGCCGCGGCTTTGCACGCCGAGGAATTAAATCCAGATTTTATTGATATAAATATGGGTTGCCCCGCGCCCAAGGTTGCAGGTCACGGCGGCGGTAGCGCGCTTATGAAAGAACCCGAACTTGCCGCAAAAATTGTACAAGAAGTCGTGCGTTCAGCACATGTACCCATTACTGTAAAAATGCGCGCAGGCTGGGATAACGACAGTCTTAACGCCGTAGAACTTGCGCGTATGTGCGAGGAGGCAGGCGCGGCGGCAATCACCGTTCACGGCAGAACACGCAAGCAGATGTATGCGCCACCTGTGAACCACGATATAATTCGCGATGTCAAGCGCGCAGTAAAAATCCCCGTTATTGCTAACGGCGATGTGTGTGACGCCAAAAGCGCAAAATTTATGTATGAATACACGGGTTGCGACTATGTTATGGTGGGTCGCGGAGCGCAGGGAAACCCATTTGTTTTTAATGAAATAAATGCTTTTTTTGAAGGACGCGAATATACTCCGCCTACTTTACAAGAGCGTTTTAAAATCTGCCTTAAACAGATAGAACTTATGCACAAATACAAAGAACCCCGCACTGCGATTTTAGAGTCTCGCAAGCACACCGCGTGGTATCTTACGGGGCTTCGCGGTTCGGCAAGTCTACGTCGTATGTGTGGTGAAATTTCGTCGCTTGACGATGTAAAACTAATTTTTGAAAAAGCACTTGAACAAAACCGCGATATGTGATAATATATTTAAGTTGTAAAAACGAATTTCGAAAGGTCGTAAAATTATGTCAGGACATTCCAAGTGGAACAATATTAAACGAAAAAAAGAAAAAACCGATGCTGCAAAGGCAAAAATCTTTACAAAAATCGGTCGTGAAATTTCGGTAATTGTTAAGGCGGGTGGACCTAATCCGCAAGAAAACAGCAAACTTAAAGATGCTATTGCCAAGGCAAAGGCAAACAACGTACCTAACGATAACATTGAGCGTATTATCAAAAAGGCTGCGGGTGAAGCAGGCGGCAATGAATATGAAGAACTCATTTATGAGGGTTACGGTCCCTGCGGTGTGGCAGTAGTTGTTGAAACCCTTACCGATAACCGCAACCGTACGGCAGGCGAGATGCGTCATTATTTTGACAAGTGCGGCGGCAATTTGGGTCAAAGCGGTTCGGTAATGTTTATGTTTGAGCGTAAGGGTGTTATTGCTATTGAGGGCGAGGGCCTTGACGAAGACACCGTTATGGAAGCGGCACTTGAGGCAGGCGCTGATGACTTTAGTTTTGACGGTGATGTTTTTGAAATCACTACCGAGCCTAACGACTTAGGCGCAGTACGTGATGCTTTAGAAGAGCAGGGTTACAGTTTTCTTTCTGCCGAGGTGCAGTACATACCTGGTACTATGACGGCGATTGACGACCCCGATTTGCAAGTAAAGATGGAAAAACTTATCGATATGCTTGAAGATAATGATGATGTTCAGGCAATATGGCACAACTGGGATATGCCAGACGAAGAATAATTAAATATTGCAATTTTAAAAAGTCTTGTTCAACCGAACAAGACTTTTTTGTTCTATATAGGACAGGTTCGTTCATAAATTGTAATTAAAGGAAGGTAAAATATGAACACAGAATTTGATAATGCAGTTTTGCAGATTGCAGACAGAATACAAAGAACGCTTGCTTTTATTCCCGATGGAGTAAAGGAAAAGTGCGAAGAAATACGATTGCGGCAGAATTTGCCCGTGTGTCTTACCGCTTGCGGCAAGGTTATGTTTGTGTGTGAAGACAGCAGTGTCACAGACACATTTTCACAAAACACTCTTATAGCATCAGAGGACGAATTGCAACACACACTGTCACTGCTTTGCAATAATTCGGTATATCTGCACGAAAGCGAAATAAAGCAAGGGTTTGTGTCACTTGCCCGCGGATGTCGCGCAGGGGTATGCGGTGTCTTTAACGCCGACGGAATGATGACGTCTGTAACCTCAATAAACATAAGAATTGCCCGTCAGATTTTTGACTGCGCGCGACCTCTGCTTTCACACGCTGGTAACGGTTTGCTTATTGCAGGTCCGCCCGGCAGTGGCAAAACAACTGTTTTGCGTGATTTGGTACGATTGCTTTCAAACGGTGAAAACGGTGCTTATTGTCGCGTTGCCGTAATAGATAGCCGAGGTGAAATTTCGGGTGGCTCAAAATCGCTTGATTTAGGCATTAATACCGACGTTTTATATACGCGCGATAAGGCTTTGGGTACTGGCATTGCACTTCGTACAATGTTTCCGCATTTTATTGCTTTTGATGAAATCGGCACCGTAGACGAACTAAACAGTGTGACACAGTGTTTTAACGCGGGAGTGTCGGTTATAACGACCGCTCATTGCCGTGATGCGCGCGATATAATGCGGCGCGATGTTACCAAAAACATTGTAAAAAGCGGCGCGATTTCAAAAGTGGCGCTACTGTCACAAAGATTAGGCGAGCCGTCTCAGATTTTTGATGCAAGGGAGTTTACAAGCAGTGTTTACAGTTAAAATAACAGGCATAATTTTACTTGTTGCGGTATGCAGCATGTGGGGATTTTTAAAGAGTTTTTCACTTAATGCAAGATGCAAAAAAATGTCTGCTTTTTGTGACGGATTAGATACTTTGTATGTGCATATAGAGCAGGGTGGATGCGAACTTGATACGGCAATAAAAAACTCCTTTTGCAAATGTGATTTTATAACAGTCGAAAAGGGGAAAGCGCTTTGCAAAGACAGTGATTTAACCTTTGATGATAAAGCGGTTATTAACGATTTTCTGTCTTCTTTAGGAAAATCAGCAAAAAAAGCCGAGTGTGACCGCATAATTTCTTTTAGTCACAGCATAAAAAAACGGTTAAATGATGCCGAATGTGATGCTGTTCAAAAAAGCAAATTGTTTAAAACCTTTGGTGTTTGTATAGGACTCGCCTTGGGTGTATTACTGATTTAGAGGTAAAGATATGGACGTAGATTTTATTTTTAAAATAGCCGCTATAGGCATTATTGTAACGGTGCTTCATCAACTGCTTGTACGTTCAGGTCGTGAAGAGCAGGCAATGCTTGTAACACTGTCGGGTCTTGTGGTGGTGTTGCTTATGGTAGTGGGCGCGATTGCTGATTTGTTCAGCACAGTAAAAGGATTGTTTGGGCTGTGAGCGGCGACCTTATAAAAATAATTGTACTTATAATTATTGCTGCGGTATTTGCCATAGTGTTAAGACCGCATTTGCAGGAGTACTCTTTTTTACTTGTTATAGCCGCGGTTTGCGTAACGCTTATGACAACATCAAGCAACCTTTTGGGCGGCATTGTAAAATTAAAGGAATTATACGACCAAAGCGGAAATGTTGGTGTGTATTTTACCACCGCGTTAAAAGCGCTCGGCATTGCCTACATAACGGGTTTTGCCGCTGATGTCTGTCGCGATTTTGGATTAAGCGCTTTAGCGCAAGGAGCCGAAATTGCAGGCAAAGGAGTAATTTTTATTTTAAGCATTCCGCTGCTTACAACCGTGATAGAAGCGGCAATAGGCTTTGTAGGACTATGAAAAAAATAATCGCATTTGTTATATTAATTTTTATCTTTTCTTTGCCCGTTTGCGCCGAGGATAACTATGCCACGCAAATTAAAAATGTGGGCGCCGACTCGCTTGACGATAGCCTTGACAGTGATGTTCGCGATTTTTTTGAAGAAAACGGAATCGACATAACCGATAGCACATGGGTGAACCGTCTTACAAACGGCAATGTACTGCGACATTTGTGGCAGTTTGTAACGGGAGGAGTTAAAACACCTGTTGTAGCGGGTATTGCCGTGGCGGGCATTATTTTTGTGTCGGCGGCTATTACCGCATTTGGTGCGGCACCCCGATTTGAAACGGCAATTTATGCCGCCGTGCTTTCAATCAGCGCCGTAGCGGCAACAAATGTGTGGCAAAGCGTATCTGCCGCCGTAAATGCGGTTAAGGGTTGCAGTACTTTTATGTTAAGTTTTGTGCCTGTTTTTAGTGTAACATTGGCACTTTCGGGCAAAACGGTTACAGCGCCTGCTATGAGCGCGCTGTTGCTTGCCGCTACAGAGGTAGTATCGTTTGTGTCGTCTTTTGCGGTGTTGCCGCTTATGGGTGGATATCTGGCATTGAGCATCAGTTCGGGTGTGTCTCCTCTGCTTAACAGTTCAGGCATTGTAGAAAGCGTTAAAAAGATTTCTATGTGGATAATGTCGCTTTTAGGCACGTTGTTTATAGGTGTTTTAGGCATTCAGACAGCGGTTAACTCTGCGGCAGACAGTGTTACACTGCGCACTGCAAAATTTATAATAGGTACTTCTGTGCCTGTGGCAGGTGGGGTGTTAAGCGAAGCGGTATCCACTATTTCAACGTCTATGGGGCTGCTTAAATCTTCTGTGGGCATATACGGTGTTGCGGCATTGGCGGTGACACTGCTTCCAATTATTATAGACCTTGTTTTATGGCGGTGTATGTTGCTTCTTAATATCTCTTTGGGTGAACTTTTTTCACTTTCTAAAATAACGGGGGTTTTGCGCGCGATAGATTCAATGCTGTCACTGCTTTTGGGTGTGGTTTTAATGGTGGGCGGTATGTTTATAATTGCGCTGTCGGTGGTTGTGATGTCAACAAAATGAATAATATTTCTTCCTTTATAATCAGTTTTTGCGTCAGTTGTATACTGCTGGGTTTTTTATATATGCTGTGTCCGTCGGGCAGTATGAGCCAGAGTGTGAAATATGTTTTTTGCCTGTGTTTTGTTTGTTGTGTTATAGGTACCGTAGTGGCATTGCCAAAACCCGATTTTTCTTATTTTGAAAGCGCAGATACTACCGAAATCCTTACCGAGCAAAACACAGCGGTCACGGCTCAATCAATTTTTGCCGAGGCGCTTTATCAAGAGGGGATAAATTTTACAAAAATTATAGTAGACACTAATAAATTAAACGACGGCAGCATAGTTATAAGTAAGGTAACTGTTTACACAAGCGAGTCTCAACAAAAAATAGACGCGGTAATAGGTTCAGACAGTTATGAGGTAGATGTAATAAATGAATGAAAAAATAAAAAATCTTACAAAAAATCCAAAAATGTTAATCATTTTAGGCATCGGCGGTATACTGCTGATTTTTATATCATCGCTTTTTTCAGGCGACGGTGACGAGACGCAAAAAAACGCGTCAAGCGGCGTTACGTATACGGCAGAGCAGTACTGTGAACTTCTTGAAGAGGATATAAAAGATATAGTAACAAGCATCACGGGGGACAAAAATCCCACTGTTGTAATAACGCTTGAAAGCGGCATACGCTATTCTTACGCCAGCGCCGCCGAGACCGACACGTCAAGTTCTGCAGGCGAGACAAACGACCAAAGCAGTGAGAGCAAAAAACAGTCTTACATAACGGTCAAAAATGCCGACGGCGGTGAGCAGGCGCTTGTTATTACCGAGATTATGCCCGAAGTACGCGGCGTCGCGATTATCTGCGCAGGCGGTGACTATGAACTTACTGCCGAAAAAATAAAAAATGCCGTCACTGCGGCTTTAAATATAACATCAAAACGAGTATACATTTCAGGAGGAACGTAATATGAAAAAAGGTAAGGTCTTTGGAAAACATCAGGTAGTGTTAGCGCTTATGGTGCTGGCTTTGGGCGCGGCGGTGTGGCTTAATATGAAATTTTCTTCTAATGAAAAATATATGGGCGAAGCAACTTTTGTAAGCGATAGCGACACGGCAAGCGGCGAGGCTGTGCAGACTGCCGCTAAAGCAGAAGAAAGCGAGGCCGATTATTTTGAAACCGCAAAAAGTGACCGCCAAAAAGCATTAGATGAGGCGCAGGAACTGGTAGAGGAAACACTAAAATCTGCAAATGCTACCGAACAGGAACGTGAACAGGCTTTAAAAGCCACAAGTGATATGGCTAACAGGATTGAAAAAGCCAACAATATAGAGACACTGCTTAAAGTCAAAGGTTTTGAAAAAGCGGTAGTGATAATAAGCGATAATGACGTAAGTGTGATTGTAAAATCAGAGGGTATTACAACTGCCCAGACCCTGCAGATACAGGATATCGTCACCGCCCAGACCGAAATACCTTTAAGCAACATAAAAATTGTCACCGTAAAATAATCTTGCAAAGTTATATGAATTATGTTACAATAAGTTTGTAATAATAATTTACAAATAACAAAACAGCAATTTATATATACGGAGGAAAAAACAATGGACAACAGAACAGAAGTTTCCGTAAGCACCGAAGTGCTTGAAAAAATGGCAGAACTTGCCGCTTGTGAGATTGAGGGCGTTAAGGGTGTTGCAAAGAAGGCTATCGACCTAAAAGGCGCAATCAAAACCAAAAGTGTTGTTAAGGGTGTTAAGGTTGAAAGTGTTAACGGCGCGATAGATATTAATGTTTACATCTGCATAGACGCTAAAGCAAAAATGCGCGAGGTAGCCGAGGCAGTTCAGCAAAACGTTAAGGATAAAATTCAAACTATGACAGGCACCGCCGTAACCAGAGTTAACGTAAACATCGAAGACATAGACTTTGCAGAGGCAGAATAAAGAGTAAATACAAACTGAAAGAGCAGACTTGGGTTTCAAGTCTGCTCTTTTTATAATGCTTCAGCTAATTTTTCGGCTGTCTGATAGCGGTTGTCTGGGCTTATATCAGTGCATTTTTTAACAATTTTGCCTGACCTTCCGCGCGCTAACGTTTCACTTGGGTGCTTGCCTGTAAGCATCACGTTAAGCAGCACACCCATAGCATAAATGTCTGTTCGCGTATCACTACCCGCAACACCCAACTGTTCGGGTGAGGCATAACCTACCGTGCCCATTATAACGGTGTCTTTTTTGCTGTAGGACATCTGACGCGATATGTTAAGGTCAATTAAAACAACCCTGCTGTCATCTGAAATTATTATATTTTCGGGTTTAATATCACGATGAACTATGTTGTTTTTGTGCAGGATGTCCAGCGCGTTACAAACCGATGTCAGCACCCGCTTTGCTCCACGGTATCGGTAGTTACCGCCTTTCATAACATCGTCAACCGTCATACCGCTAATAAACTCTTCTAAAACTATTTGTCCGTCATCGAGGGTTATAGAATCATATATTTCGGGCAGATTTTTTGATCGTATATTGCATAGTATTTCGTATGCCGCAACAACTTTTGGGAAACTGCGCAGCACCAAATCTTTATTTAATTGTTTGTGTCTTAAACGCAAGACTTTGCAGTCATTTTTGTCGGCAAGTACACATACCAATCGATAGGTTTCAAACAGTTTTTCTATGTATTGTTCGCGGGTTGTGTTTAAATAACTCATTCAATCTCGCCGCCGTTCCATTCTTGGTATAGAGCATCATAATTACCGACTATATTTCTGTAATAGTAAAAGGCAAAGGTTTTACAGTCACGAGCGCAATGTATGGTTAACGTTCCTGTGCGATTTGACACATCAGCAAATGCTGATTCAAAGATATTTATAGTTGCACCGCACAAATAAATATCGGTCAAGTTGTAACAGTTAGAAAAAGCGTTTTGCCAAATAGTTTTTACCGTTGATGGTACTACAACCTTTTTGACGGTGCTGCTGATAGCAGTATCGGAAAAGGCGGATGGCATAATTGCTCCAACCCTTTTTCCGTCAATTTCTTCGGGTATATTGTATATTCCGTCACTTGCCGCACAAGACACACCCGTGATAACAATAACATCTTCAATTGGTTGCGCGGGAATATTACCCGCGGTGTAGCAATCGGCGGCAACAGCATCACGGTAGATATAAACCGCCTCGACTGGCATAATGGTTTCTTGACTGCTGTTTTGTTCTTCTGAAGTTTGGGTATTGTCGCTTTCACTTGGCTGTGAGGGTGACACAGTTGATGTGGTTGTATCGCTTGATGAACTGCTGATAGTACTGCTTTGCGAATGGCTTGTGGTGGTAGTTGTATCGCTGTTATCGTCGGGATTTGTTTTATCACTACTACTATTGTGTGGAGTTTTATCTTGTGACGAATTATCAGTTGAAGTGTTTTTACTTACGTCATCACTTGTGTTATTGCTTGATAAAATATCGCTTGTATATGACGAGTTGTTTAGGGGTAATGTTTCGCTATACATAGAGTTTTCGCTTGAATTGTTATTCGCCCCATTTTTGCTTAAAGCAAATATTGTTATAGCAAAAGCAAACACAAGCAATAAAAAGGCGGCAAGTATATACAGCCACCTTTTGTTATCTTTTTGTTGGTTTTCTATCTTTTGTTTTTCCTGCAAAGAGGACATACAGTAAAGGCAAAAGCGGGCGTTGTCCTCTATATCAGCTTTACAAAACGGACATTTTTTCATTCTCTTATTTACCCCAAAGTATCTAAACCGTATTCGTATAATATCTCGTTGATTTCAATTACTGACAAACCTTTACATACCCCGTAAAGCACAATGCTGTCAAAGGGCAACTTTACATAAAGCGGTGAATAACCCGCCGTTTTAAGCAAGTTTTGCATCTCGTCAATATTAAGCTTCATTGCAACAGCCAGACATAAAAGCTTGTTGCGTTCGGGTACACGAAGACCTGAAAAAATCTGATATCCGTACACCTCAGACATCTCTGCCGCCTTTATAACGGCAGATTTTTTTAAGCCCCTTTCAGCAAGTAATCGGTCTAACATTTCTGACAAGGTGTCTGTAATCAAATATTGCTTATTCTCATTATAAAAGGTTGTAAAATCGGGGCAAAGTCCCAACTCTTCTACGATTTTTGATGTATCCTTTTGCATTGCCGTCACCCTTTCGTTTACTTAATCATACCACAAACGACCCAAAAATACAACTATGCTGTCAGCATAAGACTTTTACTATTTGTGTGGATATAATTGCTAAAAGGATGAGGGGACATTATTGTATTTAAAGCTTCGCATCCTCCGCTGATAGCATTTCCGTAATAGGTACATCAAGTGCGCGCGCAAAAATTACCAAATCAATGTCGGTCACAAACCTCTCACCGTTTTCGACCCGACGGATAAAGTAATGGTCTACATCAAACCCCAGCAGTTGCATTCTGGTTGCCAACTTTCGTTGAGAAAGTTTTTTACCCTTGCGTATTTCGGCAATCCGCCGTCCGCAAAGGTTGTTGGTGCCATCAGCGGCTTTGATTTTAAACATAAAATTTTCCCTCGGTTTTTGTTGAATACTATTTACTTTTTTTTAATTTTATGCTATAATTGCACTAATTTTGGTGAATGGTGTTCAACAAAATAAGAGAATTTATTTTAAAACAGAGGGTTAAAATGAAAATAATTGCATTACAGGGTAAAGAAAAGGTTGGAAAAACAAAAACAATAACCCGTTTAGTAGGGTTATTGTTACTTGAAGGCGCAATACTTAGAGGTACTGGGCGCGTCGGACAAGAAAAGATGGACCGTTGGTATTTATTAGAATATAAAAACAAAAAAATCGGCATTACTACCAGAGGTGACAGTCAAAAATTTTTAGCAGAAGATTTTACAAATTTTAAGAATTGTTATATGTGCGTGTGTGCAACACATACCATACGAGGAACGATTGATTTTGTTAAAAGTCAGGCAAAATCTGATGAAATATACTGGTTTACAAAAATGGCATTAAAAGTAGAAAATTCTGATTTTCAAGGCAATCAAGAGTTAGAACAAATGCAGGATGAATTGAACAAACAACAGGCAAAATATATGCTTGATTTAATAAATAAAAATATCATTTAAAGGGGTAGTTATAATGAAAAAATTGTTATCAACTTTATTAGCAATAGTTCTTCTTGTATCAGTGGTGCCGTTGGGTGCATTTACGTTTACTGTCAGTGCTGCAACCGAGGGTTATTATACGTATACTGTATCAGAAAATGCTGCGACAATAACCGATTTTGACACATCTGTAAGTGGCGATATCGCCATTCCGTCAACATTAGGCGGCTATACCGTTAAGGCAATAGGCGACAATGCTTTTAGTGGTTGTATGCAACTAACCGCTATAACAATTCCCAACACTGTCACAACGATAGGCAATCTTGCTTTTGCAAGTTGCTATGCCGTTACAAGCATAACGGTGCCAAATCAAGTTACAACCATAGGCTATGGCGCTTTTTATAATTGTATAAAACTTACAAGTATAAAAATACCAAGCAGCGTTACAGGCATTACTTCAAACACGTCTTACGGTCTGTTTGGTGGGTGCAGTGCGCTTCAAAAAGCCGAGATATATGCAGCGTGTGGCATTGATGATTATATGTTTGAAGGTTGCACCAGATTAACGGAACTTGTTGTGGGTGACGCGGTTACTTCAATTGCCCTAGGCGCACTTGCTGACTGTGACAATCTTGAAAAAATCACCGTACCGTTTGTAGGGAGAAGTGCTATCACTAATACTAATACCGATTTTTCATATATTTTTGGTAGCTCGTATAAATATGTACCAAGCAGTTTAAAAACGGTTGTTATCAGCGACGGACTTAAAAGAATAAGCGATAACGCTTTTTATTCTTGTTCATCTATAACAAGTATAACTGTACCCGATAGTGTTACATATATCGGTGATTATGCTTTTTATGATACTTCAATCACTGAAATAAACATCCCTGACGGTGTTACGTATATTGGTCAGCAGGCTTTTTACGGTACGGATATTACCGAAGTAACAATACCGTACGGTATTACTGAGGTACCGTACAATGTGTTTTCACGTTGCTTGCGCCTTGAAAAAGTTAATTTACCCGATACGGTTATGTCAATAGGTGGTAGAGCATTTTTTAACTGTATAAGGCTAAAAACTATAGTTTTGCCTGAGAGTGTTAAGACTATAGGAAGTTATGCTTTTTATTGTAGCGGACTTACTGATATTGTTATCCCTGACAGTGTTACAAGTATAGCCGACTATGCTTTCGATGAGTGTACTGGTCTTAAAAACGTTTGGTATACAGGTACAGCGGCAAACAAAAAAAATATATCGATTTCCGATTACAATACCTATTTCGTGAATGCTACCTGGCATTATAACATCTGTAAGTCAGAGCACGATTATGACGGTATTTGTGACAGCAGTTGTAATACTTGCGAATGGACGCGCACAGTGCCCGAGCATACTTATGACAACGCTTGCGACAGAGTATGTAATGAATGCGGTGCAGAAATGGCGGCGCCCGTATATATTTATGATAACCTGTTCAAGCAGTCATTTGACAACCTCGGTTGGATGTATTACGGGGATAACTACTTTTTTACAGAAGCGGGCGGTCCGAACGCGGCTTTTGTAAACGAATATCTGCTTCATTCATGTGAACTTGAGCAGTATGCGCCTGAAGATGCATATGAGTTTACTGTAAGTGAAGCCGATTACGAAAACATAGCCTTTAAATATTTTGAAAAAACCGATAAACTTTTAAATGATTTACATTCACAGGATTTCTATAATAACGGTATTTACAGTAGTTACATAGGCGGCTGGGGAGGACCGACTGTGCGGTTTGAATATAGTTGCTACAAGGATTTGGGCGATGGTCGTTATGAGGTTTTGTCATATATTGTGTGGCCATATGCCGATGAAATGGATGCCGAAATTTTTACCGGTGAAGACTATGTACCGTCTGAAAATGAGATAGAGGGTATAGACTATATTGCACTTGATACAAATACCTATGCAAAGATAGTTGGCGGTGTAAGAAGCATTGTATCTTACAACAATATCGATGTGCCGAAATTCTTATCGATTGAGCAGGTTTCTAAAGAGCAAATTGTTGATTTGATAGCAAATAACGATATTCCGCACATTTATGATAATGTTTGCGACGATACCTGCAATGAATGTGGCGCGGTAAGACAAGCACCCCACACATACTATAACATTTGTGATACGGTTTGTAATGATTGCAACATAGTTCGCCAGGTGCCTGACCACGTTTATAGTTATGACTGTGATAAAAGTTGTAACATATGCGGTGATTTGCGCGACGTAAACTGTGCTTATGATAACGATTGTGATACAGTTTGCAATATATGCGGCACGGTACGTGAAGTGCCCGACCATATTTATGACAACACTTGTGACACAACCTGTAACGAATGCGGTGCAGTAAGAAAAATTACCCATACCTATGACAACGCCTGTGATGCAGATTGTAACGTATGCGGCGATATACGCACACCGTCAGACCATATTTATGACAATGCCTGTGATGCTTCTTGCAACGAATGTGATGCTGCAAGACAGGTGCCCGACCACGTATATTATAACGCTTGTGATGCAAGTTGTAACATTTGCGGCGATATACGCACAACGTCTGAACATATCTACACTAACGAATGTGATGCGTCCTGTAATGAGTGCGGTGATGTTAGGGTTACAACACATACGTATACAAGCGACTGCGATGCAAGTTGTGATATATGCGGTACCAACCGTGTGCCTGCAGAGCATATATACGATAATGCCTGTGATACCGAATGTAATAAATGCGGTGACACAAGAACTACCGAACATAAATACAACAATGATTGTGATAAAACCTGCAATATTTGCGGCGATATACGTGAGGTGGGCAACCATACGTATTACGACAATTGCGATAATTCTTGTAACGTTTGTGGTGAGTTGCGCACACCGTCAGACCATATCTATACAAACGATTGCGATACATCCTGTAACGAATGCGGTTATGTACGAACAATAACACACTTATATACCAGTAATTGTGATACACAGTGCAATGTTTGCGGATATACCAGAAACCCTTCGGCACACATATATGACAACAATTGCGATGTATCCTGTAACGAGTGTGGGGCTATAAGAAGTATAACCCATAGTTATGATAACGCTTGTGATGCTATTTGTAATGTTTGTGATTTTGTGCGTGTTCCGTCAAATCATATATACAATAATAACTGTGATTCAAATTGTAATATTTGCGGTGATGTTCGCACTCCTGCGGAGCATATCTATACAAGCGATTGTGATACGTCTTGTAACGAGTGTGGCAATATTCGTACCATATATCATAAATATAGCAGTCTTTGTGATGCACAATGTGATATTTGCGGATTTACCCGTACACCTGCAAGCCATACGTATACCAACAATTGTGATACCTCTTGTAATGAGTGCGGTGTTACAAGAATTATTACTCACAAATACGACAGTGGATGTGATGCACAGTGTAATATTTGTGGATTTATGCGCACAGTGCCCGAACACACATATTATAATTCCTGTGATGATACCTGTAACGAGTGTGGGATTATAAGAATCGTTGTACATGCCTATGACAACGATTGCGATACACAGTGCAATATTTGTAGAGAAATTCGCACCGTTGCGGACCATGTGTATGACGACGGCTGCGATGCAGACTGCAACGTTTGCGGCGGTGTAAGACAGATATCAGGTCATAAATACTTTAACAGTTGTGATACCACCTGCAATATATGCGGTAGGTTGCGTGATATAACCCATACATACGATAACGAATGCGATACTATTTGTAATGTGTGTGACTATGTACGAACTGTTGTAACCCATACATATGATAATAACTGTGATATCAGTTGTAATGAGTGTGGTGCTGAGCGTGAAACATCAGGTCACATTTATGATGATATATACGATACATTCTGTAACGAGTGTAATACAGTACGCACGGTTGAAAAAATCACAATAGACAAAATGCCCAACAAAACAGCGTATTATATAGGCGAAGAGTTTGACAAGTGGGGTATGATTGTTATTGCGCATTACAACGACGGTGAAAGCGGTGAAATAACAACCTATACTACAAGCAAATTAGATTCTGCTACGGTGGGTCAAAAGGTTGTTACCGTAAATTATGCCGATGCAACAACAACACTAACCGTTACAGTATCACAAAAAGTTGTAGACGAATCTACCCCTGTTGTTACTGTAACAAGCGGTACTGCTAAAATAGGTGAAACCTTTGACGTGGTTATTGCTATAAATAATAACCCTGGTATAATATCATTCAAATTTGACATTGAATATGATTCAGATGTTATTGAATTTGTATCAGTCAAAGAAGGTGTGTTTGCCAATATTGAATATTCACCTGAAAGTAATAATCCGTTTTCGATAAACTGGGTAGATTCTCTTAAGCCCAATAACCAAACCAATGGTACAGTAGCAGTAATTACCTTTAGAGTTAAGGATGATGTTTCTGTAAGCAGCACCCAAATTGCAGTCGATTATGATCCCGAAAATGTGTTTAATGAGGATATAAAAAACGTAGAGTTTGAAAAAGTGAATGCCGGTGTCGAAATAATAGAGTATATTGTTGGCGATGTTAACGATGACGGTTATATAAACAATAAAGATTTCGTTTTACTTATGCAATACATTAACGGTTGGAATGTTGAAATAGTAGTTGATGCCGCAGATGTGTATGCTGACGGTAAAACAAACAACAAAGACTGTGCACTGCTTATGCGTTACATTAACGGTTGGAATATTGAACTGTAAGGTTAACACTGCAGTTCAGTGATGTTTTTGCTTTTGTGAAAACAGACATAATAAACGGCGTGCATTAGCGTGATACTCTTAACGGAGTATCACGCTAATGCACGCCGTTTTTTATAACGATTATAATTTATTAAGCATTTCGTCTATTGAGTCATCATTGTTAAACTCTACGCCACAGGGCTTTTTGTGCAGTGACCAGTGTTCTGTAAGGGACACCGTTTCGTTTGGTTGAACAGTTTTAAGAGGGCTAAGTGATTCAACCTCTATAAAGGTTGCACATGTATAGGTTTCAAAACTGCAGTTGTTGTCGGGGTATTTTTCTGTTTCGTGATGTGTTTCATAACTTTTGCGGAAAATCTCATCACCTAAACAGTAATAAGCCTCGGCTTTATTAAGGTCAAAACCAAGTTTTAATGCTTGCTCAATATTTGTATCCTGACGCAGTGTTACGTAGCGCTTGCCAAAGTGAAGTCGGCTGTCGGCAAGGTTGGTATAGGGCCAGACGGATATGTTGCGGTTGTGCAGCAGTCCTGTGTCGTTGTCGTTCATAGGTATGATAAGCGCACCGTGACGCGCCGATACGGTAAGCCCCCATATAGAAAACTCTTGCGAAGAATTTGCTATATTTGTAACACTCATTGTAACATACATATTAGCATCATCGGGGTCCATTTTTATTTCAAGTTGTTTTTGTTGTCCGTTTTCTTTTTCGGGGTTTGGTGTAAAAATTGCGCCGTTTTGGGTGATTTCATATTTTACGGGGTCAAGGTCGGGGTAGTAACTTGCGGGGTAACTTTCGGGTGAAGTCCAGATGCGGTGACCACCTAAAATCTCCCATTTTTTGCCCTCGCCGAAATAACTTTGATATTCTGCATCATCTTTGGGCGCGGCGGCGTTTCGGTCATCACACATAAAATTCTGACCGCCAACGTAACCAAAACGGATAATACGCGGACCCACATCTACTGTAACGTATGCCTCGATAACTCCGTTGGAAAGTGATAGCACCTTGCCATAGTTAAGATAATTTTTAATCTCCGTTTTAATCATTTCAGTTCCTCCGTTTTAAGCAATTTCATTTTATGTTCGGTTCCGCATTCAAGCGGCTTTTTTAGTGAAAGATTATATATATCGGTGGCGCGACATTCGGTTTCAAAAATCTTTTGCGCGGCGGCATCCAATTCCTTGATTTGTGCGGCTCGGGTGATAACGGGTATTATGCCCTGCGGCGATTTTAGGTGTGATAAACCCTTGTCGTTAAATCCCAATACGCGTACATAGGGTGGGGTGGTCATAAAAAACTGGTTATCAACACTCAAAAATGCCGACAACACAAGCCGTCTGATGCGAGCGAGTGTATACCGTTTTGTTTTTATCATATTATAAAGTTCATCAAGACTTGTTGCAACACGTGCCGAAAAATAAATTTTGTTTTCCAGTCCTTCGCTTATATCGGGCAGATTTTTTAATTCCTCTACCGTTTTGGTGCGCATAGCACAAAGAATTGCATTTTCAAGACGCTTTATATCGGCAAGGTGTTCGGGGTTTATAATACCTCTGATTTCGCGCGGCATAAAACGTTCGGTATAACCGATATTGCCCTTTAAAAGTTCTTCTCTTATATATGATGACGACACATATCCGTCGGTAATACCTTGACTGTCGTGACCTGCGCCCAAACGCTTTATACAGTGAAATTCGATCGGCAAATTAAGTTTTTTTGCCGCTAATATATATTCAATACCAAGATTATCGTTAGGATTGCGTAAAAGTGTAAAATCAACACCTAATTCACTTGCCGCCTGTTCACGCGCGGAGGCAAAGGTGATACCCGATCTCGCCTTTTGTGTAGCGAGATCAAAAAAGCCGTCGCTGTAAATCACGTCTGCGGCATTTTTTAAAGCATCAATATCTCCGCATTCGCTACCAAAGATGATTTTGTCGCAACCAAGGTTGTAAAGCTGCCAAACACCTGCCAAAGCGAAATTCTGCGCGGTTGACATACTCCACAGTACAGGCATTTCGGCGACTATGTCAGCACCGCAAAGCAGGGCAAATTTTGCGCGTTGTTGCTTGCTTATTACTGCAACGTCACCACGCTGTACAAAGTTGCCGCTTATAGCGCACACGACCGTATCGGCGAGAGTGTGCGCGTGGTCGATAATGCGTTTATGACCTGTATGCAGGGGGTTAAATTCTGCAATAATACCAATGCTTGACAAAAAATCACCTCTTTTTGCAAAAGTACTTGAAAAAACAAAAATAATAAAGTATTATATTAATGTATGTTTTATGGAAATATTTTACCATAAAGAAAATTATCTTTCAATATTTATTTTAAGGAGCAACTAAAATGAAAGTATTTGTAGTTAATGCAGGCAGTTCATCACTTAAGTATCAACTTATTGATATGGACAATGAGCAGGTTCTCGCAAAAGGTCTTTGCGAGCGTATAGGCGTTACAGGCGCTATCACACACAAAGCCGCTGACGGCAGAGTATACAAGGCAGAAACCGCTATGCCTACCCACAGCGAAGCATTCGAGGCTGTAGTTTACGCTATGACAAAGAGTGAAGCAAAGGTTATTGACTCTCTTGATGAGGTTACCGCTATAGGTCACCGTGTTGTTCACGGTGCAGAAGAATTTAACAAATCTGCCCTTATTACCGATGAAATGATTGCAAAGGTAAAAGAATGCAGTGTTATGGCACCGCTTCACAATCCTGCAAACATTTTAGGTATCGAGGCTTGCACCAAGACCTTTGGCGACAAGATTCCACAGGTTGGCGTGTTTGATACATCTTTCCACCAGACAATGCCAGCGCAGGCTTACATTTATGCCTTGCCTTATGAATACTATGAAAAATACCGTGTTCGTAAGTATGGTTTCCACGGCACATCACACAGTTTTGTAAGCGACCGCGCCGCTGCTCTTGAAGGTAAGGACAAAAAAGACCTTAAGATTATCACCTGCCACCTTGGTAACGGTTGCTCAATCAGCGCTATAAAAGACGGTGTCTGCATTGATACGTCAATGGGCTTTACACCTCTTGACGGTTTTATGATGGGTACACGTTGCGGTACACTTGACCCCTCAACCCTTACATATATTGCCGAAAAAGAAAATCTAACATTCGCAGATATCGATTCTATCTGCAACAAAAAATCGGGTGTTTTGGGCGTTTCGGGTGTATCTAACGACAATCGTGACGTTGCCGCTGCCGCAGCAGAGGGTAACGAGCGCGCTCAACTTGCTATTGATATGCAGCGCTATCAGATACTTAAATTTGTAGGTTCTTACATTGCCGCTATGAACGGTGTTGACACCATCGTGTTTACAGGCGGTATCGGTGAAAATGATGAAGAACTTCGCGAATATATCTGCGAAAATCTTGCATACCTCGGTGTTAAACTTAACACAGAGGCAAACCGCGTTCACGGCGAAGAAATCAAGATTTCTACCGATGACAGTAAGGTTAACGTTTATATTATACCCACAAATGAAGAACTCAAAATCGCACGCGATACAAAGGCTATCGTAGAGGCGCTTTAATCTTAATACTTAAATAGAAAGGATAAGCGAAAAATTGCATCGCGGGATGTTATTTTTCGCTTTCTTTAATGGTATGAATATTGCTGAATTAAAACAAAGCATAAAAAACGGAAAATTCGATAAGGATTTCACACTGCTTTACGGTGAGATTGATACTGCAAAAAGTCGCTATCTTGATGCCGTTGACGAATTTGTAAATCTTTACGGCGAGCGTGATAATGTTCGTCTTTTTTCAGCGCCCGGTCGCACCGAAATAGGCGGTAACCATACCGACCACCAGCATGGACTTGTGCTTGCTGGTAGCGTTAACCTTGATGTTATCGCGGTTGCATCTGCAAATGACGAAGGTATCGTTCGCATAAAATCTAAAGGTTACAAAATGGACGAACTTGACGTAAATGACCTTGACATTAAGGAGGATGAAAAGGGCAGGGCGCGTTCGCTTATACGTGGTGTGCTTGCGGCATTTAAGAAAAACGGACACACTGTCGACGGATTTGATGCTTACACCACATCTGACGTACTTAAAGGTTCGGGTCTTTCGTCATCAGCGGCATTTGAGGTGCTTGTGTCAAACATTGTAAACGGCCTTTATAATAATGCATCGGTTGATGCCGTCACCATCGCAAAATATTCGCAGTTTGCCGAACGTGAGTATTTTGGCAAGCCGTGCGGTCTACTTGACCAAATGGCGTCAAGCGTGGGCGGTTTTACATACGCTGATTTTTGCGACCCGCAAAATCCGATTGTAGAAAAGATAAACCTTGACTTGAACGAGTCGGGTCATACCCTTTGTGTTGTTGATACGGGCGGAAGTCACGCAAATTTAACAGGTGATTATGCAGATATCACACTTGAATGTAAAGCGGTAAGCGAGTGTTTAGGTGTAGAGTTTTTACGCGATGCAGACGAGGATGAATTTTACCAAAACCTTGCTGCTATCCGCAAAAAATGCGGTGACCGCGCAATACTTCGCGCTATGCACGTGTTTAATGAAAACCGTCGAGTGCTTACACAAAAAGCGGCACTAAAACGAGGTGACTTTAATACGTTTTTTGTTACAGTTAAGCGCTCGGGAGAGTCTTCTTACGACCTGCTTCAAAACGTATATTCGCCGTCAAATCCTCGCGAGCAGGCGATAACATTGGCTTTGGCTGTCACAAAACAATTTTTAAACGGCAGAGGCGCATACCGTGTTCACGGTGGCGGTTTTGCGGGTACTGTTCAGTGCTATATTCCAAACAAAATGTTTGAAACCTACAAAAAGACAATTGAAACCGTATTTGGCAAAAATACTTGTGTAAAATTGTTTGTTCGCTCGGTTGGCGGTTATGAATTAAAGGGTGAATAATTATGAATATTACTGAAAGTGTTTGGAACGGCTTTAAAAGACTTGATTTTCAGTTTGAAGACCGTGACTGTATCTTGATTTGTCCCGAGGTTGCGTGCGATGGCAATAAGTGACTTTATAAAACCGAATACTTTGATGCTTTTCCTGCGCTTGAAATTGCGATGATTAAAAAAGGTTATCACGTAGCGCATATGAAAAACAAAACCCGTATGTGTCCTGTAGAGGATACCGATGCCCGCCCGCGTTTTTGCGAATTTTTAAGTGAGCAGTTCGGGCTTAACAAAAAGTGTGCGCTTGTTGGTATGAGTTGCGGCGGTATGCAGGCGGTATATTTTGCCGCTAAGTATCCGCAGTATGTGGCTTGTGCTTACCTTGACGCGCCTGTTATGAACTATTTAAGTTGGCCTTTTGCGTTAGGTGTAGGTCAGAATGACGCGCCGACGGAATTTATCAGCAATATGGGACTTGATTTATCGCAGATGTTAAATTTCAGAAATCACCCCATAGACCAAAAGGAAGCGCTTTTAAAATCGGACGTACCGATATTTTTGGTAAGCGGTGACAGCGATAAGACCGTGCCGTTTTGTGAAAACGGACAACTGCTGTATGATTATTTTAAAGCGCACGGTGGTAATATTGAACTGATATTAAAAGAGGGCGGCGACCACCATCCTCACGGCTTAGAAGATAATACCCCACTTATAGAGTTTATAGAAAAACATTATTAAAGGTGATAAGATGGATTTGCAAGGCAAAACAGCCGTCTTTTTAGGCGACTCGATTACACAGGGTATATATTATACCGCAACCCCTAATGGTGAATTCGAGTGGCATGAGATGGATACAAAATACTGCGATGTAGCGTGTCAAATATTGGGTGCAAATATCAAAAACTACGGTATTTCAGGCACATGCATCTGCCCTGATACCGTGCAACTGCCCGACCTTGCGTTTATAAAACGCTATATGAATATGGACGATGCCGACCTTGTTTGTGTGCTGGGTGGAACAAACGATTTTGGCACCGATGTAAAATTAGGCAACCCAAATGATATGTATGAGAACACTTTTTACGGTGCGCTTAATATTTTGTGTGAGGGACTTGCCCAAAAATACAGCGGTAAAACAATTGTGTTTATTACACCGCTGTACCGCGTGTGCGACAAAAATAAAAACGGCAACACCTTGCAGGATTACCGTGACGCAATAGTGCAAATTGCACATAATAAATTCGGTTTTTATGTAATAGACGGTCTGGCTTTAGGACTAAATAAAGATACCGAGAATTTAAAAGAACTTTTATTTGACGGATTACACCCATCTCCGCCTGCACACGGGATAATAGGTAAGAATTTGGCAGAAAAATTAATATGTATATGAAAATATGAACATCTCAAATGACATATGTCATTTGAGATGTTTTTTCGTGAGTTATAAATTGTAAATTAATTAAAGTCCTGTAGCCTTAAGATAATCAACATAAGCCTTTTCCCATGCGTCGTTATCATTTGGTGTATAGGTTTTGATTTCGGTCGAGTTTGATACAACCTTACGCAGTTCGGTAAAGTCGGCAATCTCACCCAAGGCGTTAAATGCGACACCTATGTTACCCATAACGGTGGCTTCGGTAGGTCCTGCCAAAACAGGCACGTTGCAAGCGTCACTTGTCATCTGGCAAAGCAGTCTATCTTTAATACCGCCGCCTAAAATATTGATGCTGTGGTATTTCTTTTCACCTATATTATTCAACGCATTAAAGGTGTACTTGTATTTCATAGCAAGGCTTTGGTAGATACAGCGCATAACCTCACCGCGTGTTTGCGGTACGTATTGACCTGTTTTTTCACAGTATTCTTTTACTCTGCGTGGCAGGTTGCCCGCGGGTTCAAATGCAGGGTCGTCTACATTTATAAAGCATTTAAATGGTTCGGAGGCAAGAGCCTCTTTTTCAAGCACATCAAAGCCAACTTCTTCACCTTCGCGGCGGAACTGACGGCGTGACTCCTGAATAAGCCACAGACCCATAATATTTTTAAGAAAACGTGTCGTATCTTCGAATCCGCCCTCGTTGGTAAAGTCTGCCTTTGCAGCCTCTGCGGTCAAAATCGGTGTTTTACTCTCAATACCAAAAAGACTCCATGTGCCGCAACTAATGTATACAAAGTCGTCGCGCTCACTGGGTGTTGCCGCAACAGCCGACGCAGTATCGTGAGATGCAACTGCAATTACAGGCACCTTATCGCAACCTAATTCTTCGCAGATTTCATCCGAAAGAAGCCCATAAACGCTGCCTGGTTTTGTAATTGGCGCAAAAATAGATTTTGGCAAACCTAACTGCTCAATAAGTTCAAAATTCCAATCCTTTGTGTAGGGATTAAGCAGGTTAGAGGTAGAAGCGATGGTTGCCTCTTCTTTCATTTCACCTGTGAGCATATAACCGAACAAGTCGGGCATCATAAGCATTTTGTCAGCGCGTTCGAGCATATCTGACTCGTTGAATTTGAGGTACATAAGTTGATAAATGGTGTTAAAGTGTATAAACTGCAAACCCGCTTTGCTGTAAAGTTCATCTTTAGAGATAATCTCAAAAACCTTTTCGGGTATAGAGTGTGTTCTGCTGTCACGGTAGTGATAGGGGTTGGCGAGCAGTCTGCCGTTTTTGTCAAGAAGTCCAAAATCAACACCCCAGGTATCAATACTGATAGCGTCAAAACCGCCCTCGTTTACAGCCTTGGTAATGCCTGACTTAATCTCAAAGAAAAGACGAAGCACGTCCCAATACATACTGCCGCGAACTACGACAGGGTCGTTAGCGAAACGGTGAATTTCTTTCATTACTATTTTGCCGTCTTCAAGGGAAGCAAGCATAGCGCGACCGCTTGAAGCACCAAAGTCAAAAGCGAGAACTTTTTTCATAAAGCACCCTCCGTTAAATTTATTACCTATTAAATATACCAAATAATTTTAGTTTTGTCTACAACTTGCTTGTAAAAATTTCTTTTATAAGGTATAATTTAATTATGAAAGATTTATGGACATACTTAAAAGAGACAACAAAACCCATTGTGCTTTACGGCATGGGCAACGGCGCGGATAAGATTATATCCGTGCTTAATAAATATGATATAAAAACATCGGGTGTTTTTGCATCCGACGGTTTTGTGCGCAAAAAAACTTTTCACGGCTTTGCCGTGACAGACTACGCTACCGCAAAAGAGATCTTTGGCGATATGATAGTACTTGTTTGCTTTGGTTCGGGATTGCCCGATGTTATTGCGAATATAAAACGCATAGCAGGCGAACAAGAGTTATATGCGCCCGATGTGGCTGTGTACGGCGATACGCTTTTTAATATGGAATATGCGCTTGATAATAAAGAGCAACTAGAAAAAATCTATAAATGCCTTGCCGATGATGTGTCTAAAAAGGTTTTTGAAAACGCAGTTATGTACAAACTAACGGGCAAAATTGACTATCTTTTTGACTGCCAGACACCCGCAAATGAAGTTTATGATACTATATTAAAATTTAACAACAACGAAATCTATTTTGACCTTGGCGCATATAGGGGAGACACGGTAGAAGAATTTTTGTCAAAGGTGAGCGACTACAACAAAATAATCGCCGTAGAGCCTGATAAAAAGACCTATAACAAACTGTGTCTTGCTACGGCTGATGTTAAAAAAATTACAAATATAAACGCTTGCATCG
This sequence comes from uncultured Ruminococcus sp., assembly GCA_964407485.1. Lineage (GTDB taxonomy): Bacteria > Bacillota > Clostridia > Oscillospirales > Acutalibacteraceae > UBA737. The sequence continues at coordinate 1,947 of CAYOVQ010000001.1, read as the reverse complement.
GTAGCATTGACGGAGAAACTGCTTTTAATATGAACGGTTCGCGCGGCTCAAATGCGGGGCAGGGAAGCGAAGCAATAACATCGGTTACTGTAGATACACTCGCAAACAGTGGCATACCCACCTATATAAAAATGGATATTGAGGGCGCTGAACTTGCTGCGATAAACGGTGGTATTAACACCATAAGTCAATATAAACCAAAAATGCAAATAGCCGCCTACCACCGAAGTGAAGATTTGTTTGTTTTGCCGCAAGCAGTTTTAAAAATGCGTAACGATTACAAAATTTATCTGCGCCATTTTGAGTGTTTGCCGTGTTGGGATATGTCATATTACTTTATTTAAAATAAAAAAATGTCGTTTTTGTGTATGTAAATACAATATAAACGGCATTTTTTCTTGACAGAGCATAAATATAGTGGTAAAATTATGTAGATAAGTTTAGTTTGTATTGGTGAAAATTTTGGCGAAATTTACCAATACCCTAATATTTATTGACACGGGGCTTAAAACAGCGATCCCCGACAGAAGTTTATTTTATGTGTTCTGTAAAATCGCTTTATTATATAAAGGAGGGAATTTTAATGCCCGATAATCCAATTTTTTATGTTGTTTTCGCCGCAGTTGCAATAGTGCTTTGTGTTATCGGCTTTTTTACAGGTTCTGCGTTTCGTCGCAAGTCTGCTGAAAAAACCATCGGCTCTGCCGAAACCGAGGCAAAACGCATTTTAAACGATGCTATGAAAACTGCCGAAACCCGAAAAAAAGAGGCTCTTCTTGAAGCAAAAGAAGAAATTCATCAACTTCGTCAGGATACCGAAAAAGATCTTCGTGAGAGGAGATCAGAGGTACAAAGACAAGAACACAGAATTCAGCAAAAAGAAGAAACACTTGACCGCAAGACCGACAATCTTGAGGCAAAAGAAGAAAAACTTGCCGAAAAGGCGCGTCAGATCGATGCAAAAATCGAAGAATGTGAGCAACTTAAACGCAGTCAACTTGAAATGCTTGAAAAAATTTCAGGTCTTTCTAAAGAGCAGGCAAAGGCTAATCTTTTACAGATGCTTGAGGGTGAATTAACTCACGAAAAAGCCGTAAAGATTATGGAATACGAGCAACAGACCCGTGAAGAGTCTGACAAACTTGCGCGTGAAGTTATTGCCCACGCAATTCAGCGTTGTGCCGCAGACCATTCTTCAGAAATTACGATTTCTGTTGTGCCGTTGCCTAACGATGAGATGAAAGGTCGTATCATCGGTCGAGAGGGTAGAAATATCCGTGCTATTGAAAATGCAACTGGTGTTGACCTTATTATCGATGACACACCCGAGGCAATCACAGTATCAAGTTTTGAACCCATTCGCCGTGAAATTGCGCGTGTAACACTTGAAAAACTTATTGTTGACGGACGTATTCATCCTGCAAGAATTGAGGAGACCGTTGCCAAGGCTACTGCCGAGGTAGAGGCTATAATCAAACAACAGGGCGAACGCGCTATGGTGGATAGCGGCGTGCACAATCTGCACCCCGAACTTGTCAAACTTCTCGGCCGTTTGCATTTCCGTACAAGTTACGGTCAGAATGTGCTTAACCACTCACTTGAGGTTTGTTACCTTTCAGGTCTTATCGCGGCAGAACTTGGTGTAGATGTTACTATGGCGAAGAGAGCAGGTCTGCTTCACGATATCGGAAAAGCGATTGACCACGAGCAAGAGGGCTCACATATTCAATTAGGTGTTGAAGCGGCTAAAAAATACCGCGAGAGTGAGACAGTTGTTCACGCAATTCACGCTCACCACGGCGATGTTGAGGCTAAAACCGTTATCGCCTGCATCGTTCAGGCGGCAGACGCTATTTCGGCTGCTCGCCCAGGCGCACGCCGTGAAAACATTGAAAGTTACATCAAGCGTCTTGAAAAGTTAGAGGAAATCGCCAAGTCCTTTAACGG